>NZ_JBQSWV010000002.1:0-171160 GCF_052377495.1 Corynebacterium sp. AOP36-E1-14 | reverse complement strand
GTCGGCAGCAAAAGTAACGGCATCTCACAGCGAACCGTTAGAACCAGGCAGACTGTTTCAAGCGCACCCGCGTGCCCGCACGCGTTTCGAGAGGACCAAAGACGTGACGACCCACCGTGCCAAGCCCCGCCGCAACCGACTCTTCCGAGCGACGACCGCGGTGGTCGGCGCACTCGCCGTGGCCCTCGGCCTCGCCACCGCACCCATGGCGACCGCTGCCCCGGCCGGCAACGTGGTGGTCATGGGTGACTCCTACGCGGCGAACCCGGACCAGTACTACAACACCCTGCGCGGCATCGACGGCTTCGTCCCCGACAACTACCCGGTCGGCGGCAACTGCCTGCAGGCGCCGAACAACTGGCCGCGGCTGATGCAGCAGCGCCACGGCCTGGCGGTGACCGACTGGTCCTGCTCCGGGATGACCTCCCACAGCGCCCTGGGCCGCATCGACCGCGCCGTCAACGCCGGCGACATCCACCGCGGCACCCGCACCGTGGTGCTGAACTACGGGATGAACAACTTCGGCCCCGGTGGCACCGACAACGGCGCCAACTTCCTGGACCCGGGCGACGTGCGCAACCGCTACCTCTCGGACGTGCGCGCCGCCGCGGCGAAGGTGCGTTCCGCCGCCCCGGGTGCGCGCATCGTGATGGCCGGGCAGATGGCGATCACCTCCAACGGCATGTTCTGCTTCGCCAACGTGGTCCCGAACTTCCCCGCCGGCCTGCCGATCCCGGTGCTCAGCGACGTGGAGATCTGGCTGCGCGGCAACCAGCAGGAGGCCGCCCGCCAGATCGGCGCGTCCTTCGTGGACCTGAAGACCGAGTCCGCCGGCAACGCGACCTGCTCCCCCGACCAGAACCGGTACGTGGCGGGCATCCTCGACACCACCACCCCGAACTACAACATGATGATCCACCCGTCGCTGAAGGGCTCCACCTTCATCGCCGACCGGATGTCCCGCGCCGTCTAGATGCCCTCGCTGGTCGAGGCCCGGCTGGTCGCGCAGGGGCTGCTCTCCCCCGCGGACTCCGCCGTCGACCTGCTGGAGGCCATGGGCCCGATGCAGGGCCAGGACCTCACCGGCGTGCTGGCGTCGTTGGCGCTGCGACTGCCGAAGAGCACGGACGTGCGCGCCGCCTTCGACGCCGGGGAGGTCGTCCGCGGCTACCCGATGCGTTCCACCGTATTCGCCCTGTCCGCCCGCGACGTCGGCTGGGTCACCGAACTGTGCGCCGGCCAGCAGCGCCGTGAGTCCGCCCGGCGCTGGGAGAAGGAGGGGTTCTCCCGGGCCGAGGTGACCCGCGCACACGACGTCTTCCTGGGCTCCCCGGGCCTCACCCGTGCCGGGCTGGGCGAGCTGTGGGCCCGCCACGGTTTCCCGGACGACCGGGGTTTCCGCTACCTGATGATCCGCGACATGATGCTGCACGGCACCGCCGTCTACGGACCGTTCGACGGCGCCGACCAGCTCATCGTCCCCGCCACGGCGGTGCCGTACACCGCGGACCGCTCCCCCGCCGCCGAGCTGCTGCTGCGCTACCTCACCGGCCACGGCCCGGCGGACCTGCGCGACTTCGCGTGGTGGACGAAGCTTTCCCAGCGGGTGGTGAAGGACGCCTTCGCCGAGATCGCCGGCGAGGTCGAGACCACCGACGGGCTCCACCACCGTCCGGGCCTGTACGACGAACTCGCCGCGGTCTCCCGCCGGGCCCACGGCACCTTCGCACTGCCCGCCTTCGACGAGGTGATGCTGGGGTACCGCGACCGGTTGTCCTTCCTGGCGTCCGACCACCACGAGCAGGTCGCCCCCGGCAACCGTGGGGTGTTCCGCCGGACGGTGGTGCGCGGCGGGAAGTTCATCGCGACCTGGTCGTCCTCGTCGTCTTCCGACGTGGCCCCCTTCCGGGAGCTCAGCGCGACGGCGCGACGCGACGTCAGCCGAGCGCTGCGCGCCTACCCCGCAACCCGTCGATGAAGGTGTCGATCAACCAGTCTGCCTGACCGGGCGCGAAGCGCTCGGCCTTCTCCGGCATGGGGCGTGACACCGCCGCCAGGCCGAGGTGGAAGCGCCACGGCGACAGGTCGTCCTCCACGAAACCGCTGGAGGCGGCGAGGTCGAGGATGGTGCGGTAGGCCGCCAGGAACTCCTCGCGCACGGGCTCGGTCTCGACCCAGACCCGGCCGTCCACCGGGATCACGGCGATGGAGCGTTCTGCCAGCGCGGCGACCTTCAGCGCGGCGATCTCGTGCACGAAGTTGCGCCACCCCTCCGACCCCCCGTCCCAGTCGGCGACATGGCGTTCGATGATGGCCAGGACGCGTCCGGCCATGTCCTCGATGAGCCCGACCATGAGGTCCTCCCGGGTCGGGAAGTGCCGGTAGAGCGTGGCGATGCCCACGTCGGCCCGTGCGGCCACGGTGCGCAGCGGCACCTCGGGCCCGTCCTCGGCGAATAGGTCCCAGGCGGCGGTGAGCAGGGCCGCCCGTTTCTCCCGTGCGTCGGCTCGCATCGGCTCTCCTCTTGCATCTCGGTAACCGGAGGATTACGCTCCACAAAAACGGAGCGCCTTGTTCCATTTATCACGCTACCATGCAGGAGTCCCTCATGAAGACCACGCTCAAGCTCGGCGGCATCATCCTCGGCCTCACGGCCGCGGTCACACTGATGCTGCTCGCCTTCCTCTCCCCGCAGATGCACTCCGGCCCGTACGACATCCCGATCGCCGTCTCCGCGCCCGACGCGGTCGTCAGCCAGCTCGACGAGAAGTTCGAGGTCACCACCTACGACGACCCGTCGGACGCCCGGAACGCCGTCCTCTCCCGCGACGCCGTCGGCGCCGTCACCGTCGCGGCGGACGGCGCGACGGTCTACACCGCCTCCGGCGCGGGCACCCCCTACACGCAGGTGCTCACCGGCGTCGCCGAGGGCATGGACGCCACGGTGGAGGACGTCGCACCGACCACGCAGGACGACCCGAGCGCCGGCGGGCTCAGCGCCCTGGCGCTGCCGCTGGCCTTCGGCGGCATGGTGTCGGCGGCCGTCCTGTCGCTCACCATGAAGAAGCGCTACGGCCTGCGCATCGTCGGATCGATGGTGTTCTCGCTGGCCGCGGGCCTGGCGGTGGGTGCGATCCTGCAGTTCGGTTTCGGCACCTTCGACGGCAACTACTGGGAGACCGCCGGGGTGCTCGCACTCGGCATCGCCGGTACGTCGCTGTTCGTCCTCGGCCTGGAGGCGCTCATCGGGGCCCCCGGCCTGGGCATCGGCGCGGTGCTGACCCTGTTCGTGTCCAACCCGCTGTCCGGCATCGCCACGGGCTGGCAGTGGCTCCCCTCCCCCTGGGGCGCGATCGGCCAGTACCTGCCGATCGGTGCGGCGGGCAACGCGACCCGCTCGGTGGCCTTCTTCGACGGTGCGGGCATCGCCCACTCCGTGTGGGTCCTGCTCGCCTGGGTCGCGATCGGCTGTGCGCTGGTCGGCGCGGCGGCACTCAAGAACCGCCGCACCGTCACCCCCGCCTGATCAGGCGTGCGCCCTCAGGTCAGCTCCCCTGGACGACAGCGGAGCCGGCCCCGCTGAGCTCTGCGGCCGAGGATCCGAGGTCGAGGACGCCGGAGCCGACGGCCAGTGAGCCGTCCCCGGAGAGCACGGTGGAGCCGAGCTCCAGCGCCGAGGAGCCGAAGGCGAAGACCGATTCGATGAGGGTGACGAGAGATTCCATGACGGACCTTTCCGTAGTGTGAGCGTCCTATGACGCGGTGACGGGGTTGACACTAGGCGAACGTTTCCCCAGGAAAGGGATATTGCTGAAAATCGTCCCGCCACCCCCACCTGATCAGTCCTGCGCCTCCAGGACCGAGGAGCCGGCGGTGCTCAGGTCGATCGCCGAGGAGCCGAGCTCCAGGGTGGAGGAGCCGATGCCGATCGGGTTGCCGGTGGCGATCGACGAGCCCAGGCCGACGGTGGAGCTGAGCAGGTTGAGGATGGGTTCGAACAGGGCGTCCATGAGGGGACCTTTCCGTTGGAGGGGTATGACAGCGACAAGCATAGCCGTGCAGGCTTCGTCGCCGTCAGGTAGAAAGGGAAGGTGAACTACACCCCCGATTTGCCACGGAAGGCAGTTTCACCATGAAGTCCATTCTCAAACGCACCTTCACCGCCGTCGCCGCAGGCGGCCTCCTCCTCGGAGCGGCGGCGTGCAGCGACGACGATTCCGACAGCGTCTCGGACGCCAGCTCGGCCGCGGAGAGCGGCGCCGCCGAGGCGTCCGACGCCATGGGCGGCTCCGAATCCACCGAGGCGGAGTCCACCGAGTCCGAGAGCGCCGAGGGCTCAGAGGGCTCAGGCGACACCGAGCTCCCCGAGGGCCTGCAGGCCGCCTACGACGAGGCAGGCGGCGAGCAGGGCGAGTGGGGCGCCGTGCAGAACGTGGAGAGCGCCGACGGCGCGACCCTGGCCACGTTCGACAACGGGTGGGCCGTGGAGAACGACAGCGGCGAAGTCACCCCGCTCATCGGCATGATCGGTGAGACCTGGGCGAACGACGGCGGCCTGGAAAACGAGATCGGTCTGCCCACCGCCCCGGAGTCCGGGGACGCGATGCAGGGCTGGACCCAGCAGTTCGAGAACGGCACGATCTCCTGGATGCAGGACGAGGACGGCACCTGGGACGCCGACGTGGAGGGCAACGAGTAACACCTCCCCCACACACGAAGGAACCCGCCGGACGACCGGCGGGTTCCTTGTCTGTGGAGCTATGGGGAATCGAACCCCAGACCTTCGCATTGCGAACGCGACGCTCTACCAACTGAGCTATAGCCCCGAAGTCTCACGTGGAGACAACACCGGATATCGTACACCCGGCCGGGCCGGAGCACATAACCGGCTGACCCCGGCTCACCCCAGGTCGACCCCGGCGACGGAACCGTCGCGTCGGTGGTCCGCAGCGCCGTCGACCTGGTCGTCCCGGAGACGGATCACGCTAAGTCCGGAGTCGAAGCGTCCGGCCTCCAGGTCGTGGCCCCATTCCTCCAGCAGCCCACGCATCTTCTTCTGCTCGGCACCTCCGCGCGCGGCGTACACGCTGTTGCGGTTGGTGGCGCCGAAGTTCGGCATGTCCACCGCGTCGACCGGTCGCAGGTTCCAGTCCACCATCGCCACCAGCGCCTTGACCACGTAGGACGGGATCTTGCGCCCGCCGGGCGAACCGAGGGCCATGACCGGCTCGTCCCCGTCGAAGACGAGCACCGGCGACATCATGGTGCGCGGGTGCGCACCGGGCTCGCGGTAGTTCGGGTCACCGGGGTCGGCGTCGGCGCTGAAATTGTCCAGCGAGTTGTTCAGGAAGTAGCCGTTCTCCTGCTTCCCGCTGCCGAAGCTGCGCTGCAGCGTGGTGGTCAGGGTTGCCATGCTGCCGGCGGAGTCACGCACGGTGACCTGGGAGGTCCCCTGGTCGTCGCTGTCCTCGTACTCGCCGGTGAGACCGTCCAGGTCCTGCGGCTCGAGCCCGCTGAGCGTGGTCTTCTGACGGATGGAGTCCGCGGCGTCGTCGAGGTGCCCGTCGTCGGTGACGATCTGGTCGACGTACCCCTCGGTACCGTCACCCATCCACGTGTTGGCGTCGGTGAACGCGATACGTTCGGCCTCCATCACGAGGTGCTGCGCGGTGGCCCGCGCCGTCCCCGCCACCGGCGTCAGCCGGGCCAGGTCCAGCCGGTCCAGGATGCCGAGCGCCTCGGCGACGACCATCATGCCCGTCGCCGTGGAGTGCGACCCGCACACCGAGTGCCCCTGGTAGTCCACGCACAGCGGGTCGGACGGCTCGATCGGCTCTTCGGTGGGCTCCAGTTCCATCAGGTACTCGGCGTAGTCCGGATTCGTGAGCACGTCCCCGGCGGCGGGGAGTTCCTCGAAGATCCCGTTGCGCGCGTCCATCGCCGCGGCGAGCCGTTCGGTGACGACGAACCCGTCGGACGCCAGCCTCCGCGCCGGCTCCGTGAGCTCCGCCAGGCTCTTCACACCATGTGCCCGGCGCAGGGAGTCCATGAGCCGGTCGGTCTGCGGCACCCCCACCGCATCGTCGGACGCATCGTCCTGCGGCGCGTACACGGTGCCGTCGAAGCTGGCGGTCTCCCCCGTCTGCGCGTCGTGGTAGATCACCAGGCCGCCCCCACCGGGGCCGGAGTAGTTCGGTTCGGGCAGGCCCAGGACGTACTGGGCGGCGACCACGGCGTCGGCGGCCGTCCCACCCTCGGCGAGGACGCTGCACGCCGCGCGCGTCGCGTCCGGGTCCGGGGTGGACACCATGCCACCGCGGGAGGCGCCACGCGCCTCGAGCCCGCCGTCGAGGCAGGCGTCCGGCGACGCGGTCGGCAGCGGCTCAGGTTCGGGCGTCGAACAGCCCGTGACCATCGCAAGAACGGAGACCGTGCCGACGGTGGCACCGGCCGCCCGGCGGCTCAGCCCCACACCATCACCGGCACCGCGACCGCGGCACAACCGGCGATCGACAGTCCCATGCCGGCCGACGTGCGCTTGAACCCGTACTGGACGAGGTCGTTGGCGATGATCGCCGGCAGCACGCAGAACACCACGTTCGTCGGACCGTCGAAACGCACACCCGTGAACGACGCCATGACCAGCTCGACCAGGGTGACCATCACGAACGAGACGGTGCAGAGGATCACGAAGCGGTCCTTGCCGAACAGCGGGACCTTGCGCGAGTACGGCACGTACACGCCGAGCACCAGCAGCGTGGCTGCGGCCAGCACGACGAGGTAGCCCGGGCTCGTCAGGACGCTGACGATGACGCCGGCGGTGACGTAGCCGCCGGTGCGCAGCTTGCGCGAGCGCACCGTCCCCTCCTGCACCAGCACGGCGAAGAGCACCGACAGGGCGCTCATGAGGAAGAGCATCGGCACGGGCCGGAGGTTGGTGTCGATGATGGTGTTCGCCAGCGACCCCGGCAGGAGGGTGGAGGTCAGCATGGTGATCGCGAGCCCGGCCAGACCCGCGGCCGGCACCATCCAGGCCAGCGGGACGACGGTGCGGACCACGCCCTGCTTGATCAGGGAGTTGCACAACATGCCGGGCACGATCACGCCGACCAGTGAGAGGCCGTCGAGGGAGAGACCGCCGAGGAGCCAGCTGGTCAGGGCCATCCACACCGCACCGCAGCCCACGCCCACACCCAGGCCGATGGCGAAGATCTGACGCGGACGCGGCAGGAAGATCTTCAGGATCACGAACTTGATGAGGACGTAGCCGAGGAGCGCGGCGACCAGCGTGGACAGCACGTTGAGCGGCATGTACAGCGAGGACGCCAGGTAACCGACGGCCAGCGAGCCGCCGACGGAGATCTGCCGGCGCCGGAAGTACAGGTAGCTGATGACCAGGCCGACGAGGAAGGTGACGTGCACGTAGTCCGTGAGGAACCCAGTGGACCCGATGATCTGGTAGGTCATGCCGCCACTGCCTCGATACGCTCCTCGGCAAGCTGACCGACGTAACGCTCCATGGCGGTCACGTGGTCGGTGTGGATGTTCACCATGCCGAAGATGGCGACGTCCTCACCCTCGAAACCTGCGCGGGCACGGGCGACGAGGTCGCGGCCGTCCGCACCCTGCTCACCGTCGAGGTCGGTGGTGGTGAGGATCATGTCGTCCTCCACACCGGCGTTGAGCAGCTTCTGACGGACCACGTCCTGGATCTCGCCGTAGAGCACGACCCGGTCGATGTCGTCGGCGAGGTCGGTGGCGACGAGGTCGACGAACATCGCCGCGCGGTCGGTACGGTCGGCGCGGTTGTTCAACGCCACCACCTTCCTGCAGGACGGGAGGTCGTCGTCGACGACGTCGTGGAAGACACGGGTGGTGGACTCCCAGTCGTTCACCGCGAACATCGGGACCCAGTAGAACGGTCCGGTCTCGGAGTCGCGGACGTGGGCGATGCGGGTGGTTCCCGGGTCCGGCTCGGCGGAGAGCATGCCGCGCACCGCGACGCCGGTGTCGATGCCGAGTTCGGCGGCGACGGCGAGGCAGACGGCCACGTTCTCTTCGAACTGGCGGTAGTCGAACCGGTTGCACAGGCTGCGGGAGAGCTCCGTCTCCTCGGCGACGACGAGGCGGGAGCCGCGGGCCTCGCAGTGCTCACGGATGATCTCGACGAGTTTCGGGTCGCGCTCGCCGGTGATGACCAGCCCGTTCTCCGGGACGGTGCAGCACAGCGACGCGGCGATCTCTTCGAGCGTGTCGCCCATGTCCTCCTGGTGGTCCAGCCGGACGTTGGTGAGCACGGTGATCGGCGAGCGCAGGATCACGTCCTGGCACAACGTCTGGTACTTCGGCTTCACCGCCATGCACTCCACGACCAGGGCCTCGACCGGGTCGTCGGCACCGTCCAGCCATTCCGCGAGGAAGCGGTACTGCTCGTTGATGTTCGCCGGCCCGGTGCGCTTGATCGGGCGCTCACCGGCCTGGCTGTCGATCACGCAGGCGTAGGTTCCGGTGGTCTTCGAGATCGTGGTCTTGCCCGACTCCCGCAGCACGCCGCCGATCATGCGGGTGACCGTGGACTTCCCCCGAATTCCGTTCACGTGCACGTTGATGTCGAGACCGCCCATCCGACGACGGTGACGCACTTCCTTACGATGAAAAGCCGCCATCCCGGTTGTCGCAGCAAGTGCGGACAGGGACAGAAAAGCGAGCATGGGTAATTCTCCTTCAGGTACCCGAAATGTTAGGGCTTCGGCAAGTTCCCCTGAGACATGCCAAGTCGATCCACAGAGGTGGATCGTGACAAAGATGCTGGTAGTTGCGCCCTCTACTCCGCACACTAATGCCGAATTAAGTGTTACACCAGCACTGTTTTCTCAGTTACGAAACGCGATTTATGGACCATTAGCCGGGCTTGTGGTCCGGGACCCGTGCCCAGGGAAAACACATGATTCGACGGATGCCCCCGACACCCCTACCCTGCTGCCCGTGCCGTCCCACCGGCACGTTCATCCGCTTCGGCGCGAAAATAGCGCCCTTCGCGGGAAATTACACTCAGCCCACTGTCGTGGCCCACACCAGGCTCCTCGATGTAAGTGGCGTCACGTCCCGTCGCGCCGTAATTCGGGGCGTCCACCGCGTCCCTCGCCGACATTCCCTCGTCGACGAACCCCACGATCGTCTTGATCACGTACGACGGAATTGCCCCGCCTCCGGGGCTGCCCAGGGCGAGAACGGGTTCCCCGTCCCCGAACACGATCACCGGGCTCATCGCCGTCTTGGGCCGGACCCCGGGGGCCCGCTGGTTGATCGACTTCGAGCCGGCGCTGAAGTTGTTCAGCGAGTTGTTCAGGAAGTAGCCGTCGCGCAGGACGCCGGACCCGAAGTGCTGGTGCAGGGTGGTGGTCACGCTGGCGATACTGCCGTGGCCGTCACGCACGGTGATCTGCGAGGTCCCTTCCTCCAGGTTCGGCAGGTAGGTGCCTTCGGTGCCGACCAGTGGGTCCGGCTCGATGTACCCCAGCGTCGCGTCCGGGTCGATCCGGTCGGCCTGCTGCTGCAGGTGCCCGGGATCGGTGACCAGGGAGTCCACGTAGGCCTCGGACAGCCCGGGGTCGACCTCCGGGTCCTGCATCCAGGTGTTCCCGTTGGCCAGGGCCAGCCGCTCGGCCTCGGTGACGACGTGCCTCAGGTCGTCGCCGACGTCGGCCCGGTCGAGGATGCCCAGCGCCTCACCGACGACCATCATGCCGGTACCGGTGGAGCCCGACCCGCAGACCTGGTGGTCCCGGTAGCCGGTGCACAGCGGTGCCTCGGGCTCGATACGCCCCGTGACGTCCAGGTCGCGGAGATAGGCGGCGTAGTCGGGGTTGGTCAGCACGTCCCCCGCACGCGGAAGGTCCTGGGCGTCCACCCCCGGCCACGGCATCCCGTCGAGGACGTCGACCCGCCGGTCGAGGGCCCCGGTCAGCCGACCGCTGGCGGCGAAACCGTCTTCCGCCAGCTCGGCGACGGAGGCGAGCACCGCATCGAAGTCCAGGACACCGTAGTCGTCCTGCATGGTGCGCATCAGCTGCGGTGTCTGGGGCACTCCCGTCAGGTTGCCGCCGTCCCGCGGCGCCGGGACCGCGGCGTTCCACCTCCGGACGTGGTCGGTCGCGGCATCGTAGTAGACGGCGACGGCCCCACCGCCCGGCCCGGAGGACTGGGGTTCGGTGAGACCGAGGGTGAACTGGGCCGCGACGACGGCATCCGCGGCGCTACCTCCGTCCGCCAGCACGCGGCAGGCGATGTCGGAGGCGTAGCGGTCCGGGGTGACGACCAGGCCGGCGTCCTCGTCCCCCTTCGCCGACCGCGCGTCGGTGACGCCCCTGGAACTGCCGCAGGACGCCCCGGGGCTGAAGGTCCGCTGGAAATTCGACGTCACGGTGACGGTGACGCCGGCGAGCACGATGAAGAGAATCGCCACGATTGCCATGGTGCGTAGACTCTTCACGTGGCACTCACTTTCCCGTCGGACAGTTCCCGGCCATTATCTATCCACGGTGAAGAAAATAGTGAGACCACTACCGAGCGGGGGTGGTTCTATTCTTAGGTCGGTATTCATCCTGCTTTTCTGTAGTACCCGTTCTATACTGTGCGCGGTGGGCGTGATGAACCCGCCGATGGCGCACCTGGCATGGTGCACTACCTTTCGCCGTAGGCGCGTACCCCCCGGGTGCGCGCCTACGTGGTGGTGCCCCACGGAACACAGAAAACGGGCACCCTCCGAATCATCGGATGGTGCCCGTCACTGCTGTTTCTCCAGTGGAGCTGAGGGGAATCGAACCCCTGACCTTCTGCTTGCAAAGCAGATGCTCTACCAATTGAGCTACAGCCCCGAGGGGTCTTACTGGTGGGCCTAGGAGGACTTGAACCTCCGACCTCTTCGTTATCAGCGAAGCGCTCTAACCGCCTGAGCTATAGGCCCTCGAACGAGACAGAACTTTACCCACACAGCCCTGAACACACAAACCGTGTGGTCAGGCTACGTTTTCAACGTCCTGCGGCTCGTTCACCGACTCCGGCTCGATCGTCACGCGCAACCCGCCCACGAGCCCGGTCGCCGCGTTGTAGAGCAACGCCGTGACGGGGGCGAAGAGCGTCACCACGACGAACTCCAGCAGCCCCACACCGGCGGCCACACCGAAGTACAGGCCGGCGGAGATACGGTCCGCCCCGATGAGGTCGGCCAGCAGGTTGTTCATCCGGTCCCACACACCGCCGAGGCCCAGGAAGATGTAGATCAGGGCTGCGGCGACCATCCAGGCGGCGAACACGCACGCGCTGAGGACCGCACCGATCTTCAGCGCGCTCAGCGGCGCGATCTCCCGGAGCGAGGCCCTCATGACTTCTCCGCCGTCTGGTTGACCGCTTCCTCACCCTCGTCCTCGACGTTGCGGTCGATGGCGAGCAGTTCCACACCCTTGGCCAGGTCGACCAGACGCACACCCATCGTGGCGCGCGAGGAGCTGCGGATCTGCTTCACCGGGGTACGGATCACCCCGCCGGCGGAGGTGATGGCGAAGACCTCGTCGTCGAGGCCCACCGTCACCGCGCCGATGAGCTTGCCGCGCTTCGGGTCGTACTTGAACGTCATCACGCCCAGGGTGCCGCGCCCCTTCACGGGGTACTCCTCCACCGCGGTGCGCTTGCCGTAGCCACCGGACGTGGCGACCAGGAGGTAGGAGTTGTCGTCGGCGACGGTGAGCGCCAGGAGCTGGTCGTCACCCTTGAAACGCATGCCCTTCACGCCGGCGGTGGCACGTCCCATGGGACGCAGCGTGTCGTCGTCTGCGGTGAAGCGCAGCGCCTGGCCCTCCTCGGAGACCAGCAGCAGGTCGTCCTCCCCGGTGCACAGGCGCGCACCGATGAGCTTGTCGCCCTCGTTGAGGTTGATGGCGATCAGGCCGCCGGAGCGGGCGGTGTCGTAGTCGGTGAGGTGCGACTTCTTCACGCGGCCCTGCTGCGTGGCGAGCACCAGGTAGGGGGCGTCCTCGAAGGACTGGATCTGGATGACCTGGGCGATCTGCTCACCCGGCTGGAACTCCAGCAGGTTCGCCACGTGCTGGCCGCGTGCGGTACGGCTGGCCTCGGGCAGCTCGTAGGCCTTGAGCCGGTAGACCCGTCCGTAGTTGGTGAGGAACAGGATGATGTCGTGGGTGGAGCACACGAAGAAGTGCCGGACGATGTCGTCCTGCTTCAGCTCGGCTCCGCGCACGCCCTTGCCGCCGCGGCGCTGCGAGCGGTAGGAGTCCACCTTCGTGCGCTTGGCGTAGCCGGTGGAGGTGATCGTGACGACCACGTTCTCCCGGGCGATGAGGTCCTCCTCGGAGACGTCGCCGGTGGCGCCGACGATCTCGGTGCGGCGCTCGTCGCCGAACTTCTCCACGATCTCGGCCAGCTCGTCGTGCACGATGGTGCGCTGACGGTCGGGGGACGCCAGGATGTCCTTGAGGTCCGCGATGGTCTCCTCGATCTCGGCGAGCTCGTCGATGATCTTCTGGCGCTCCAGGGCGGCCAGACGGCGCAGCTGCATCGCCAGGATGGCGTCCGCCTGCACGTCGTCGATGTCGAGCAGGTCGCGCAGGCCCTCGCGGGCGATGTCGACGGTCTGGGAGCGACGGATCAGCGCGATGACCTCGTCCAACGCGTCCAGCGCCTTGGCCAGGCCGCGCAGGATGTGGGCCCGCTTCTCTGCCTCGTCGAGCCGGTGCTGGGTGCGCCGGACGATGACCTCGATCTGGTGCTTCACGTAGTAGCGCAGCATCTGGTCCAGGCGCAGCGTGCGCGGCACGCCCTCGACGATGGAGAGCATGTTGGCGCCGAAGCTGGTCTGCAGCTGCGAGTGCTTGTACAGGTTGTTCAGCACCACGCGCGGCACGGAGTCGCGCTTCAGGGTGACGACGATGCGCATGCCCACGCGGTCGGACGACTCGTCGTCGATCTTGGCGATGCCGGCGATCTTGCCGTCGCGGACCTGCTCGGCGATCGAGGCGACGAGGTTGTCCGGGTTGACCTGGTAGGGCAGCTCGGTGATGACGATGATCTGCCGGTTGCCCTCCTCCTCGATGGTGGTCTTGCCGCGCATACGGATCGAGCCACGTCCGGTGGTGTAGGCGTCCTTGATGCCGGTGTCGCCGACGATCATGCCCGCGGTCGGGAAGTCCGGGCCCTTGACGCGCTCCATGCAGGCGTCCAACGCGGTCTGCTCGTCCGCCTCGAAGTTCTCCAGCAGCCAGAAGACGGCCTCGGCGAGCTCGTTGAGGTTGTGCGGCGGGATGTTCGTCGCCATGCCGACGGCAATGCCGCCGGAACCGTTCATGAGCAGGTTGGGCACGCGCGACGGCAGGACGTCCGGCTCGGTCGTCTTGCCGTCGTAGTTCGGGGAGAAGTCGACGGTGTTCTCGCGGATGTCGCGGACCATCTCCAGCGCCAGCGGGGTCAGCCGGCACTCGGTGTAACGCATGGCGGCGGGGCCGTCGTTGCCGCGGGAACCGAAGTTGCCCTGCCCGTCGACCAGCGGGTAACGCATCGACCAGGGCTGCGCCATACGCACGAGGGTGTCGTAGATGGCGGTGTCGCCGTGGGGGTGGTAGTTACCCATCGTCTCGGCGACCGGCTTCGCGGACTTGACGTAGCTGCGGTCCGGGCGGAAGCCGGAGTCGTACATCGCGTACAGGACGCGGCGGTGGACGGGCTTCAGCCCGTCCCGGACCTCGGGCAGCGCACGGCCGACGATGACGCTCATGGCGTAGTCGATGTAGCTGTTCCGCATCTCCTCATTGAGGTCAATGGGGGTGATGCGGTCGAACAGCGTCTCGCCGCCGCCGTAGTTGTCGTCGCTCACTTCGGTGCGATCCCTTCCAGAAGACTAGGTATAGACCTGGCAATCTTACCACCTCATGACCCATATCCGGGTCAGGTGCGTACCATGGTCGGCGACCACCGACACCGCAGTAGAAGGAAAGCCTGTCCATGCCCCGTCCCGCCCGTCCCGTTCACTCCGCCACCGTGACCGGTTCCTCCCGGATTTCCCGCGACATGGTGCGCGTCACGCTCGCGTGCGACTCCCTGCCCTACGCCGACCTGGAGCACACCGACCATTACGTGAAGCTGCTCTTCCCGCCGGAGGGGGCGTCCTACAGCTGGCCGTTCGACCCGGCGCAGGTACGCGAGGAGCTGCCGCGGGAGGAGTGGCCGGTGACGCGGACGTACACGCTGCGTTCCTGGGACGCCGGGGCACAGACCGTGGACATCGACTTCGTCTCCCACGGTGACTCAGGCCTGGCCGGACCGTGGGCGGACGCCGCCCGTCCGGGCGACGGCATCGGGTTCATGGGCCCCGGCGGCGCGTGGCACCCCGAGGGGGAGCACGTCGTCTTCGCCGGCGACGAAGCCGCCGCCCCGGCGATCTTCGCCGGTATCGAGGCGTTGCCGCAGGACGTCACGGCGGAGGCGTGGGTCGAGGTGTCGGACGCCGACGCGCACCTGCCCGCCCCGTCGCACCCGGGGACGACGATCCACTGGGTCGAGCGCGACGGCGCGACGCACGGCACGGAACTGGTCCGCGCCGTCGTCGCGGCGGGTGTACCGTCCGGCGAGACCCGGTGGTTCATCCACGGGGTGGCGGAGATGATCCGTGACCTGCGCCGTCACCTGTTCGTGGACAGCGGTGTCCCGAAGTCGGACGTCTCGATCTCCGGCTACTGGCGTCTCGGAATGGTCGAGGACGAGTGGCAGGCGAGCAAGCGGGAGTTCACCGAGGAGATCGAGGCGGACGAGGCTCAGGCGGCGGCGAACAGGTAGTCGCGCTGTTCCGGTGCGATGTCACCGGTACGACGTCCCGTGACGTGCATGAGGGCGACGGTGTGGTCGCCGGCGTCGAACTCCTGGTAGAGCCGGGCGGTGAGGTGCACCGCCGCGCCGTCGACGACGCCCGCACCATCCTCCGAGGACAGTGAGTGGGCGATGTTCGCCACTCCGATGGTCTGCAGCGGGTTGAGCACGGAGATGCCCAGACGGGGGGCGGTGCGCAGCTGGCGCCAGGTGAGGTCGTCAGAGGGGATGCGCACGGAGACGAGTCCGGGGGCCAGGCTCTCGTCGAAGTAGGAGTCGATGACCACGCACATCATGGTGCCGTTGACCTCTGCTGCCAGGACGGCCAGGGGAAGACGGGGTGCGGACACGGTGTCCGTGGGTGCTGTGATCATGGTGACCAGTAGACCAGTCTGTCTGCAAAAACGCAAGGGCCGCAATGCACCTGGAAGTCATTTGCGCAGGTCACACCATGAATATTATGCAGACCGAGCGGTCTATATTGCGGGTGCCCCCACTTCTGCCCCGCTGGAAGCTTATTCGAACACACTGTTGACCGTGTCCATGGGGTCAGGTAGAGTGTTCACCAACAAAGGAAAATACCTCCGGATCGCAGTTCGGGACAAGGGGTGGGGACCATGGCAGTTGACCTGGTGGAGATGCCGACGGACGCTGAACTACTGGTGTATCCCATCAACAGGGCCGAGATGACCCTAGTCGCCCACCTGTCCACCGTCGCCGCCGACCAACGCCACAGTACCGCACTGGCCCGCCGGGGACGGGGTCGCGGTGAAGCACGTCGTTTCGCTCACTCTGGCGAACGGGCGGTTCGTATGCCTGATCTCTTCACCATCGCCGGTGAGGACGGCCGGCTCAGCCTCGAACACCTGGATCTCGTGTGGTTGATCATCAACCGCCATCTCCGCCACCTCCCGTCCCGGGAGGCTGAGCCGGTACGCCGGGCACTGGACCTCGCCGTCGAGTGCGCGGTCGTCGAGTGGATCGACGGCATCACCTACCCCTCCCCCGTCCCACTTGAGGCCCTCGGGGATCTCGTCGAGGAGGTGATTCTCGCCCTGGACTCCGATCTCGTCACCGAGACCGAGGAGTTCGAGACCGGCCAGGCCCGCGTCTTCCGGCGGGACAACCGCATCGTGCTCGACTGCGGCAGCAAGGCGACCGCCACCCGCGTATGGGACGCCGTCAACAACGCCGGCTGGAAGATACTCCAGGACCTGAAGGAGACCACCGAGATCCCGGACGTCCGGGAAACCCTGTCAGCATGCCGTGCCAAGGTCATTCTCGAAGCACTCGGAGACGGGGCGAATAACATCACTGTGACGGTAAACCTCTACCGTCTGACCCAGGACGACCACACCGGCTACGGCCCCGGATTCATCCCCGGAGTCGGCTGGGTGTCCACCGCGGCGGCCGGGATGCTGGAGTCCCGGGCGTACTCCCCCCGACTCCTGACCGGAACCCTCGACCCGGTGGAGGCCTACACGTTTCCCGTGAAACACAAGGCGGCGATCATGGGGCGGGATTCGCACTGCCGCTTCCCCAACTGCACGGTGCCCGCATCCCAGTGCCAGTTCGACCACATCGAGAACAGTCCGCACACGGACCCCACGAGCAACGGTCCCACCTCCGTGGCGAAGGGCCAGCTACTCTGCCGCCACCACCACAAGTTGAAGACGCAGAGACGGTGGTCGTGCTCCACCGAGGACGACGGGGTCACCATCCACTGGATCGGCCCGGCCAACGACCACTACACCACCACCGCCGGCGGACCGGTCCTGAGAATCAGATCTGACTGACCGAGGATATGAGCTCGGTGACCTGGCGGCGAAGATCCACGATCTCCGGATTCGTCGACAGTTCCCGAAGGCGTGCCTGGATGGTTTCACGTGGAACATCTGCGTCCACATCCACCCGCAGCGATTCAGGGACCGCGACTTCCTCCAACACCCTGCCCGGACCTCCCGCCATCACGATCACCCGATGGCCCAACAAGAGCGCCTCCTCGACACTGTGCGTCACGAAGACGACGGAGGGAAACGCCGTGGCCCACACACGCAGTAGCTCAGCCTGCAACTGCTCGCGGGTGAAGGGATCCAGTGCGCCGAAAGGCTCATCCATCAACACATGCTCCGGTCCAGCCGCCAGAACCCGCGCAATCTGGGCTCGCTGCTGCATGCCACCGGACAGTTCATGAGGCAGACGATCGGCGGCATCCTCGAGACCGACGAGTGCGAGCAACTCATCGGCACGCGCGGACTGCTCCTCACTTCCTGAGTACCGGTGGGCCAGCCTCGTGTTCTCCCGCACGGAGTACCACGGGAACAACGTCGGCTGCTGGAAGACCACTGCCCTCTCCGTGCCCGGTCCACCGATCTTGCTCCCGTCGACCTCCACCAGCCCGGAACTCGGCTCCAGGAAGCCAGCCAGCAGTCGCAGCAACGTCGACTTCCCGCAGCCGGACGGCCCCACGAGGCAGACGATCTCGCCGTCCTCGAAGCGCAGCGAGATGTCACGCAGCGCCTCGACCTCTCCCCCACTCTGCGTCCGGTAGATCTCACCGACACTCTTCAACTCGATCATTTGCCGTCCTCCCACAGGTCTGTGCGGACCACGTCGGAGTAGTCCTGCTTCGCACTCGGTATGTCGCCCTGCTCCACGAGGAACTGCGCGGTGGAATGCAAGGCCTCGGCGACGTCGCCGAGGTATTCACTCTGCTCGTCCCCGCGGATGAACCGCTGACCGTCCACCTGGAGCTCCGCCGCCTCCTCGTCCATCCCGGACGCGGTGGCGTTCACCGACACGAAGTCATCCAGCTCCCCGGTCCGGTCGGCGATCCAGGACTCCAGTTCCAGCCATGTCGACAAGAGCTCCGGATTCGCCTCGGACCACGGGTTGGACGCCAGGGACACGTTGTAGGTCGCATGGCCCGCCGCCTGCTCCTCGGAGTCAGTGAGCACCGTACCGGGGGTCGTTCCACCGGTGCCGTCCTTCAACTCCTGCAAGGTCGGATCCCACACGTAGGCGGCGTCGATCCGGTCGGACTTCCACGCTGCGGGCAGCTTGTCCGGGGAGATGTTGGTGATCTCCACGTCCCGGGACGGGTCGAGTCCGGCGTCGATGAGAGCGTTGAGGAGCGAGTAGTGCGCCGGCGACGAGAAGGGTACGGCGATGCGGGCACCCTTCAGGTCCTTGATCGAGCTGGCGTCCTTCGCCACCAGAGCCTCGGTCGTTCCGATCACCGAGTTCGCCTGGACCACCGACACGTCCAGATCGAGCGGTTCACTGAGCGCCTTCGTGGTGGGGGTCGAACCCAGTGCGGCGAGGTCCACTGAACCGGCCGCGAAGCCCTGGACGATGTCCTGACCCGTCGGATAGCGTGTCCAGTCGATCTCCGCGTTCGGCAGGCACGCCTCGGCGAGACCCGTCGCCTCCGTGTAGAGGTCCGTGGCCGGACCGCCGAGGTAGCCGACGCGGACCGACCCGGAGGCCTCGGAAGGTTTCACGGGACACGTCGCGTCCTCTCCCCTGTCCTCCCATTCGCTCGCCGGCGGGCCCACACATCCGGCCACGGACGTGAGGAGGACCGCCGCGCACAGCGCGGCCGTTCTGCGGATGGTCACTGTTTTGTCCTCCAGGGTGAGTACCGGGCTTCGACGGCCAGGAGTAGTTTGTCCACGATCAGTGCCGCGACACCGATGACGATGATGCAGGCGATCGTCAGAGAGGTGTCGAGCTGGGTGCCCGAGATGTAGGCGAGCCCGCCGATGCCGGGAATACCGTCGTTCATCTCCGCAGCGACGATGGCGGACCAACACAGTCCGGCGGCCACGCGGGAGCCGCTGATGATCTCCGGGAGGGCGGCCGGCAGCAGCACGGTGCGGAACACCTGCACCCGGGAAGCGCCCAGCGACGTCGCCGCACGGATCCAGTCCTGGCGCACACCGGTGACGCCGAGCAGGGTGGCGACGGCCACGGTCGGGAATGCCGCGAGGAAGAGGAGGATCACCTTCGACTGGTCGCCGATCCCGAACCACACGATCAGCAGACCGATGTAACCCAGTGGCGGCAGCGCCCGGAGGAAGGAGAGGTACGGCTCCACGACACTGCGAACCGTCGCATTGGAACCGAGCCACCATCCCAGCAGGACACCAACGACGATTCCGGCGGTGAGGCCCACCGCGATACGTTGCAAGGTGGCGAGGAGATGCTGCCAGAGGAAGTAGTCCTGAACTCCACAGGTGCTTGTGCATAAGTTCGTGTCGACGAGTTGCCGGGCAACGTCGTCGGGGCCGGGCAGCAGGACCGGGTCGATTCCCGTGAAACGTGCGATAAGCCACCAGACGGCGAGAACTCCGGCGAATGTCAGGAGATGGAGAGGTAACCTCCTCATGCATCGAAATTCGTCACAGTGACGCCTCGGGCCCGGATGGCGGGGACGACCCCCTCCCCCACCTGATAGGCCTCCTCGAGATGCGGAACCCCGGAGAGGACGAAGTGGGACACACCGACGGCGCGGTAGTCGTCGATCCGCTCGGCGATCTCCTCGTAGGAACCGACGAGTGCCGTGCCGGCCCCGCCACGCACCAGACCGATCCCCGCCCACAGGTTCGGGGAGACCTCCAACGTCCGGGCGTCCTGCCCCGGGGCGAAGTCTGCGCCGCGGCCATGGAGCTCACTCATGCGCCGCTGCCCCTCGGACTGTGAGGTCGCGAGTCCCTCCTGTGCGGTACGCACACGTTCCGGATCCAGGGAGTCGAAGAGTCGCTGAGCCACCGACCACGCCTCCTCGGCGGTCGGCCGGGCGATCACATGGAGGCGCACACCGTACTCCAGCGTCCGCCCGTGGGCGGAGGCCCGTTCACGGACGCGCTCCAACTTCTCGCCCACCTGCTCCGGTGGTTCGCCCCAGGTGAGGTAGACGTCCGAACGTTTCGCCGCCACCTCGATCCCCTCGGGTGAGGACCCGCCGAAGTAGACGGGCGGTACCACCTCGGGACGCTGCTTCAGTGCCGCGTCGTCCACACTGAGATGTTTCCCGTGAAACGTCAACGGTTCATCGGACGTCCAGAGGTGGTCGGCGACGGCGAGGGTCTCGTCGGCGATGCCGTAGCGCTCCGCCTTGGTGGTGTAGTCGCCGAAGGCGCGTTGTTCGGAGTCCTCTCCCCCGACCACCACGTTGAGCAGCAGGCGTCCACCGGACAGCTCCTGGTAGGTCGCGGCCTGGTGCGCAGTGAGCGAGGGCCCGATGAGGCCCGGTCGGATGGCCACGAGGAACTTCAGACGGCTGGTGGTGGCCAACAGGGCCGCGGTAGTCACCCAGGCGTCCTGGCACCACCGACCGGTCGGGGTGAGCACGGACTCGAAGCCGTTGCGCTCGGCAGCGTGAGCCACCTCGGAGAGGTACTCCAGGTCGGCGGGTCGCTCGCCGCGTTCCGGGCCGGCACCGTGCCCGCCACCCACGATGTTCCGGGAATCGCCCGAGGTCGGCAGAAACCAGTGCAGTGTGATGTTCTGTGTCATGACCGCTGAGTAGACCATCCTGTCTGCAGCCACGGCGAACGTTTTGCTCAGCACGAATTAATAGACCGATCGGTCTGTCTTTTCAGCGTGATCTGAATTACGCTGAATGCCATGACCACCGTCCAACTCTCCCCGACTGCGCACTTCACCGCCCCTGCCACCGGCCCGGCGAAGTGCCTCCACCAGATCCGCACGTCCCCGGGAATCACCCGTGGACGCCTCCACGCGGACCTCGGCATGTCGCAGCCCACGGTCACACGCCACGTCAGCGCCCTCATCGACGCCGGGCTGGTCGAACAGGTCTCCCCCACCAGCGGCGGCGGAGTCGGACGTCCCGGCTCCACGCTGCAGCCCGACGGGCGCGACCTCACCGCGCTCGGCGCCCACGTGGGCCTGCGCAGCACTCAGCTGGTCGCCGTCGACGGCGTGGGCCGTCCCCTCCGCAAGCGGACGCTGCGGCTCCCGGTCGCCGAACTCAGCCCGGAGGACGCCATGGAGGCCGTGCACCACGCCCTGATGACACTGGGGCGGGACTTCCCCACCCCGGTCAGCCTCGGCATCGCCTTCTCCGCCCACGTGGACTACGCCGGACGCATCACCTCACCGTCCTACGGCTGGCAGGACGTCGACCCCGTCGCGCAGCTCGACACCGACATCCCCGTCGCAGTGTCCACCGGTGTCGGCGCGATGGCCGGCTCCGAGCTCAGCAGTTCCCCCCTCGCCCTCAGCCGCGACCCCCTGGCCTCCACGTTGTACGTCTACGCCCGCGAGCTCGTCGGACACGCGTGGATCGTGGGCAGTGCCGTGCACCAGCCGTACACGGGCTCGGCGCCGTCGGCGTTCAACGACATCGCCGCGTCCGGCAGTTTCTCTGACCGCCACGGGCACCCGTTGGGGTCGACAGCGGTGCTGGACGTCGCCCGGCGGCGCGGCCTGAACATCTCCACGGTGCCCGACCTGGTCGCGCTGGCCGAACGCAACCCCGTGGGCCGGGAGGTCCTGGACGAACGCGCCACGCTGCTCTCCCGGATCATCTCACTGGCCGTCGACGTGGTCGACCCGTCCACCGTGGTCTTCGCCGGAGAGACGTTCACCGCCGACCCGGGCACCGTGCGCATCATCGCCGAGGGGCTGCGCGGGACGGGACGCCAGCTCAGCATCCAGCGCGCCGGCGACGGCATCCTCTCGCGCGCCGCCGCGGTCACCGCCCTGCACCGCCTGTGGCAGGACCCGCTGGCCGCCCAGAGCGCCTAGAGCGCAGCGACGAAGCGCTCGAGGCGCTCGGCGACGTCATGCGGCTCCCGCGCCCACCGGTTGTGCCCGAGCGTGCCGGGGAACTCCTCCACCTGCGCCGGAAGCAGCTCCGCCAGCGCCTCGCAGGACGCGAGGGTGCAGTACGTGTCGTCGCTGTAGCGGGTGAGCAGCACGGGGACGTCCACGGTGCGCATCGCCGCCATGTAGTCCAGGTCGGCGCCACGCAGGTCGCGCAGCTGGTTGCTCCGCCCGAACCGGGCCCACTCCCCGATGTGGACGCCGGACTGGCGACCGTAGTTCGTGACGTCGAGGCGTCCGTCCGGCCAGTAGCCGAGCAGGCGGCTGACGCCCTCCATGAGGTAGCCGCCGAAGTGCAGGCGTGAGCGCTCGGGATTGTCGAACGTCCGGTAGTACGGCGAACCGCTGCCGACACCGAACATGCCGGTCACGTTGAGTTCGCGGGCCTCCGGGCGGGCCAGGAACAGCGATCCGATCTGTCCGCCCATCGAGTGCGTCAGCAGGACGGTGGGGTGCTCGACCGGCAGGCCGAGCGCCTCCTTCGCCGCGCGGATCGTCCGCGGGTAGTCGCCGGACGCCATGTCGTGGTAGCCCCAGCTCGCCGTCCGGCTCGCATGGGCGGTGCTGTCACCCTGGCCGCGCAGCTCGCCGACGGCGACGGGGAATCCGCGTGCCGCCAGGTCCTCGGCGATGGGGCGGTAGTAGCGTGCACCCATGCCGAGACCCGGCCAGACCATGACCAGGGCTCGGTCTGCACCGGGGAACAGCCGCACCGGGGAGGTGCTGCCGTCGGGCATCGCGACGTCAGACATCGAGGAACCGGACGTCCTTGGCGTTGCGGGTGATGAAGCTGCGGCGGGCGACGACGTCGTCGCCCATGAGGATGCTGAAGGTCTCGTCGGCGCTGGCGGCGTCCTCCAGGGTGACCTTCTTCAGGATGCGGTCGGTGGGGTCCATGGTGGTCTCCCACAGCTCCTTGGCGTTCATCTCGCCGAGGCCCTTGTAGCGCTGGATGCCGTCGTCCTTGTTGATCTTGCGGCCGTTGGCCAGGCCCTCCTGCAGCTGCCCGTCGCGCTCGGCGTCGGAGAAGGCGAAGCCGGGCTCGCCCTTGCCCCACTTCAGCTTGTACAGCGGCGGCTGCGCGAGGTACACGTGGCCCTCCTCGACGAGCGGGCGCATGAAGCGGAAGAGCAGGGTGAGCAGCAGCGTGGCGATGTGCTGGCCGTCCACGTCGGCGTCGGCCATCAGGACGATCTTGTGGTAGCGCAACTTCGTGATGTCGAACTCGTCGTGGATGCCGGTGCCCAGGGCGGTGATGATCGCCTGGACCTCGTTGTTCTTCAGCACCTTGTCCAGGCGTGCCTTCTCCACGTTGAGGATCTTGCCGCGCAACGGGAGGATCGCCTGGTACATCGAGTCGCGGCCGGACTTCGCCGAGCCGCCGGCGGAGTCGCCCTCCACGATGTAGAGCTCGGACTTCACCGGGTCCTTGGACCGGCAGTCGGCCAGCTTGCCGGGCAGTCCGCCGACGTCGGTGGCGGACTTGCGGCGCACCAGGTCGCGGGCCTTACGTGCGGCGTCGCGGGCCTGGGCGGAGGAGACGGCCTTGTTGATGATGGCCTTCGCCTCGGCCGGGTTCGCGTCGAACCAGCCGGAGACGTGCTCGTTGACCATCTTCTGCACGAAGCTCTTGATCTCGGTGTTGCCGAGCTTCGTCTTGGTCTGGCCCTCGAACTGCGGGTCGCCGACACGCACGGAGATCACCGCGGCGAGGCCCTCACGGCAGTCGTCGCCGGAGAGCTTGGTGTCCTTCTCCTTGAGCAGCTTGTGGTCGCGGGCGTACTTGTTCATCAGGTACGTCAGCGCGGCGCGGAAGCCCTCCTCGTGGGTGCCTCCCTCGATGGTGTTGATGGTGTTGGCGAAGGTGTGGACCGACTGGGAGTAGCCGGAGTTCCACTGCATCGCGATCTCGACCTCGTGGTCCTCGCCCTCGGCGTCGAAGCCGACGATGGAGGGGTGGATCGCGGTCTTCGTCCGGTTGAGGTGCGTGACGTAGTCCTTGAGGCCGTCCGGGTAGTGGAAGACCTTCTTGCGCTCCTTGGGGACGGGACGGTTGTCCTCGTCCGGCTTCGGTGCGGCGGCGTCCTCCACGGACTCCGCGGCGACCTCGGCCTCCACGTCCTGCTCGATGACCTTGACCCGCTCGTCGGTGAGCGTGATGGTCAGGCCCTTGTTCAGGAAGGCCATCTCCTGGAGTCGACGCGAGACCGTCTCGAAGTTGTAGTCGGTGGTCTCGAAGATGTCCGGGTCGGCCCAGAAACGCTGCCGGGTACCGGTGCCGCGGGCCTTCTTGACCTGCTCCAGTTCCTCGGGGACGGCGTGGTCGAACACCTGGCGCCACATGACGCCGTCGCGCGTGATCTGGGTCTCGACACGGGTCGACAGGGCGTTGACCACGGAGATGCCCACACCGTGCAGACCGCCGGAGACCGCGTAGGCCTGGGAGTCGAACTTACCGCCGGCGTGGAGCTCGGTCATCACGACCTGGACGGTGGGACGCCCGGTGGGGTGCATCTCCACGGGGATGCCGCGGCCGTTGTCCGTGACCTCCACGGAGCCGTCGTCGTGGAGGATGACCTCGACGTGGGTGGCGAAGCCGGCCATGGCCTCGTCCACGGAGTTGTCCACGACCTCCCAGATCAGGTGGTGCAGCCCTCGCTCACCGGTGGAGCCGATGTACATGCCGGGGCGCTTGCGGACAGCCTCCAGGCCCTCGAGGATGGTGATGGAGTCCGCGCCGTACTCTCCGTTGGCGGGGGTGTTCTCGGCGGGGATGTTATCGGCCTCGGCCACAGTCGCTTCAGCTCCTTCTCGGCAAATGGGTTAACCCCCACATTGTACCAGGTGAAAGGGCTCAGCCGTAGGTGTCCCGGGGGCCGCGTCCCTTCACGTGCAGCGGCCCGTGACGCCAGCTCGGGGCCTTCGGCCCGTAGATCTTGAGCTCCGCGACGACGTCCGGCCCGATGCGTGCCGCGATGGTCTTCAGGATCGTCGACTGCATCAGCCGCAGGTTCGTGGCCCAGGCCGTGGAGTCGCTCTCCACGTGCAGCTGACGCTTCTTCTCGTTGTACATCACCACGTGGGTGTGCCGGCCGATGTTCTCACCGACGATCTCGGGCCAGGCGCTGCGCAACGACCCTGCGGCGAAGTTGCGTCCCCAGCCGTTGCGCTTGATCTCGCGCTGCACCAGTTCGCTGAACTCGCCAGGGTCGCGGTAACTGCGGTCGAGGCGTCCGTCGTAGCGGGTCTTCATCGTGCGGGGACGACGCCCCTTGCGCCGGACAGGACGCCCGGGGCGTCCTGCCGCGGCGCGCAGCATCTCCATGCGCTCGGCGACGGGGTCACGCTCGGGCCCGGACTCGTCTCCGGTACCCTGCTCACTCACCGTCGAGCTCCGAGACCCGGCCGTCGTCGGTGTCGTGGGCGACGACGGTGTGCACCGCGGCGACCGAGCGCAGGTCGGCGGGGATGTCGTCCCCCACCGCCGCGGTGATGAGCACCTGCTCGGCCTCGGCGGCGAGGTCTACGAGGGCGGCCCGGCGGTGGCGGTCGAGTTCGGCGAAGACGTCGTCGAGGATCACGACGGGTTCCGTCCCGTCGGCGCGGTGCATGCGGTGCGCGGCGAGGCGCAGGGTGAGCGCGAAGGACCAGGACTCGCCGTGGCTGGCGAAGCCCTTCGCCGGTTGCGTGCCGAGCACGAGGGTGAGGTCGTCGCGGTGCGGGCCGGTCAGTGTGGTGCCGCGTTCGATCTCCGCGTCGCGTCGTCGGGCGAAGCCCTCCAGCAGGACGGCTTCCGCGACGTCCGGGTCGAGCAGTTGCGGACTGCCCGGCTCACCGAGGTCGACGCTGGTGGCGTAGGAGATGAGCGCAGGACGCGACCCGGGTGCGAGACGCGCGTAGGTCTCGCGCACGTGCGGTTCCAGGTCGTGGACGAGCTGCGCGCGGGCCGACATGATCTGGCCGCCGAGGGCGGCCAGGCGTGCGTCCCACACGTCGAGGGTGGGCAGGGTGTCGGAGTCGACGCCGTGGCGCAGCAGCGCGTTGCGCTGCTTGAGCGCCTTGTCGTAGTCCGTGCGGACGCCGGCGAGGCGCGGGTAGCGCGCGACCATGGTCTGGTCGAGGAAGGCGCGGCGCTGCTCGGGTTCCCCTCGCACCAGGGCGAGGTCCTCGGGGGCGAACAACGTGGTCCGCACGATGCCGGCGATGCCCCGCTGGTTCTTGACCTGCGTCCGGTTCACCGCCGCCTGGTTCGCCCCACGGGCGTTGAGGACGAGGTGGGCGGTGAGTTCGCGTCCGTGGTTCACCGCGGTGGCCGACAGACGGGCGGAGTCGCACCCCTCGCGGACGAGGGCGGCGTCCGAGCTGACGCGGTGGGAGCCCTGGTGGGCGAGGTAGCCGACGGCCTCGACGATGTTGGTCTTGCCGTTGCCGTTGGGGCCGGTGAAGACGGTGACCCCGGGGGTCAGCTCCAGGTCGAGCTGGCGCCACGACCGGAAGTCACCCAGGTGGAGCGAGCGGATGTACATCCGGTCAGCCCGGCAGGCGGACAGGCATCAGCAGGTAGGTGAAGGAGCTCTCCGGGGTGGGGAAGGTTCCGTCGGCGGAGGCCTCCGGCAGCTCGTCCGGCTCGGGGACGAGCACGGCGGAACGGGACGCCTGGTTGAAGCCGAAGACCACCCGGTCGGTGTGCACCGAGCCGAGGCCGTCCTTCAGGTACCCGGGGTGGAAGGCAATGACCAGGGGCTCGCCGGCGAAGGCGCAGGGCAGCTGTTCCTTGGCGACACCCAGGTCGCTGCCGCCGGCGGACAGGGTGAGGGTGCCTTCCTCGAAGTCCATCTTCACCGGGGAGTTGCCGTCGGTGACCAGGGAGACGCGGCGGATGGCGTCCAGCAGCGGCGCGATCTCCACGCTGGCCAGGGAGGTGTGGGTCTTCGGGAACAGCGACCGGAACTTCGGGAAGTCGGAGTCGATGAGCCGGGTGGTGGTCTTGCGGTCCGAGGTGGAGATGCCCAGCAGGCGGCCACCCTCCTGGTCCAGGGCGATCTCGACGGGCTCGCCGGTGGAGTCCAGTGAACGTGCGGTCTCGGCGAGGGTGCGTGCCGGGATGAGCAGCTCTGCGGAGATGTCGGCCCGGGCCGGGACCCAGTCCAGGGTGCGCACGGCGAAGCGGAAGCGGTCGGTGGCGGCGAGGACCAGGTGCTCGCCGTCGATCTCCATCCGAATACCGGTCAGCATGGGCAGGGTGTCGTCCCGGCTGGAGGCGATGGCGACCTGGCTGATGACCTCGGTGAACAGGTGCGGGTCCAGGGATCCGGCGACCTGCGGGAAGTCAGGGAGGACGGGGTAGTCGTCGATGGTCATGGCGGGGAGCTCGAAGTGCGAGCTGCCGCAGTTGACCAGGACCTTGGTGCCGTCGTAGTCCAGGCGGACGGGCTTGTCCGGGAGGGCGCCGATGATGTTGGACGCCAGACGTCCGGCGACGAGGACCTTGCCGGGCTCGGAGACGTCCGCCGAGACGCGGACCTTGGTGGAGACCTCACGGTCGAAGCCGGAGAGCTGGAGGCCGTCGTCGGTGGCCTCGATGAGCACGCCCCGGAGGATCGGCTGTGAGGCCTTGCTCGGCAAGGTGCGAGCGACCCAGGCCAGTGCCGAGGAGAAGTCGTCCTTGGACACGGTGAAACTGACGGACGGGTGGTCCACGCCTGGGATCCTTTCGCTGATGCGGGAGCTTGGTGAATCTAGGTCGTAACCCTAGCCGACACCGAGGTCGGACGGTACCGGTGCACACCTCCTCCGCCGGAGTCCCGGCGGACCGGTCGGTGAGGTTTGTGCACACCGGTTATTTCTTCTTTGAATTCTCCATGGATGGAACCGGTAGAAGCAGTAGGGGCTGTGCAGACTGTGGAGGAACGGCCGGCGGGGCGGTCGAGCGCTGGTCGGGGCCGTGGGCGACATTGTTGTAAGTTGTTCACAGCCGGTGGATGAATCTGTGGATAACTGTGGGTGGTTGTGGATAACTTTCCGTGGGTGTGAGTTGTCCACACTGGCCGCACCGCCACTCCCCCGCCCTGCGGCGGTTATCCACAGGAGCGACCTGGGGATTTGCGGAGACGTCGTTTCAAGGATGGCTCTCTGACCTGCGAAATGATAAGAGTGTAAGTCCCAGGTCGCGGAAAGTAACCGCAGGTGGAGGGACTCCCGAAAACGCCCGCGGGACCACGAATGTGATCAAGGTCACTGAATTACAAGACTGTAATTACACTGCTGTGGACAAGGCTGTGGAAACTGTGCACAACTTCCGTCCCCGGCTGGTGACGGGCCGACGGAGCTGTGTACTACTGCCTCGCGCGGGACTTGATGCGCTGGGTGAGCTCCTGGATCTGCTGGAAGGTCTTGCGGTCCTCCTGGATGGACTTACGGATCTTGCGCTCCGCGTACATCGCCGTGGTGTGGTCACGGCCACCGAAGACCTTGCCGATCTGGGGCAGCGAGAGCTCCGTGAGCTCACGGCACAGGTACATGGCGAACTGGCGCGCGGTGACCAGGCGGCGCACCTTGCCTTTACCCACCATTTCGTCGACGGTCACGTCGAAGTACCCGGTGATCACCTCGATGATGATCTGTGGGGTGATCTCCACGTCCTTGGGGTCCGGCATGATGTCGCGCAGCGCGATCTCGGCGGCCTGGCGGGTCACCGGCTCCTTGCTGAGTGAGCAGTAGGCGGTGACGCGGATCATCGCGCCCTCGAGCTCGCGGATGGAGGTCTCGTACCGGCTGGCGATGAGCTCCAGGACGTCGTCCGGCAGATAGGTCCCCTCCATCTGCGCCTTCTTGGAGAGGATCGCCATGCGGGTCTCCAGGTCAGGGGTCTGCACGTCGGTGATCAGCCCGCCCTCGAAGCGGGTGCGCAGGCGGTCCTCCAGCGTGGTCAACTGCTTCGGCGGGCGGTCGGAGGACAGCACGATCTGCCGGTGGTTCTGCTGCAGAGCGTTGAAGGTGTGGAAGAACTCCTCCTGGGTGCTCTCCTTGCCCTGGAGGAACTGGATGTCGTCCACGATCAGCATGTCGAGGTTGCGGTAGTGGCGCTTGAACTGCTCACCCCGGCCGTCACGCAGGGCGTTGACGAACTCGTTCGTCATCTCCTCACTGGAGATGTACCGCACCTTCATCCCGTGGCGCAGTTCCCGGGCGTAGTGGCCGATGGCGTGGAGCAGGTGGGTCTTCCCCAGGCCGGACTCCCCCCAGATGAACAGCGGGTTGTAGGCGTAGGCGGGTTTCTCGGCGACCGCGCGGCAGGCGGCGTTGGCGAACTGGTTGGACGACCCGGTGACGAAGGTGTCGAAGGTGTACTGGGGGTTCAGCCGGTTCTCGGTGGCGTCGTCCTGCGCCTTCTTCGGTGCCTCCGGCACCGTCTCCTTGCGCGCGGGGACCTGTCGCTGCTGGTAGCCGCCGCCGGTGAGGTCCTCCCAGTGCTGTCGCTGACGCTCGGGGGACGGCTCGGGGGACGGCTCGGGTGCCGGCGCCGGTGCTGGCGTGGGCGTGGCCTCGGCCTCCGTGACGGACTCGTCGACACTGAGGGACAACGAGACGCTGTGTCCGAGCTCCTCCTCCAGGACGTCGCAGATCAGACCGGAGAGGTTGTTCTCGGTCTCGGTGC
This sequence comes from Corynebacterium sp. AOP36-E1-14, assembly GCF_052377495.1. NCBI lineage: Bacteria > Bacillati > Actinomycetota > Actinomycetes > Mycobacteriales > Corynebacteriaceae > Corynebacterium > Corynebacterium sp. AOP36-E1-14. The sequence continues at coordinate 141,777 of NZ_JBQSWV010000002.1, read as the reverse complement.
GCGCCCACTTCGACGGGGTCTTCAGCACGGCGATGCCGTCGACCACGATCACGGGGCTGAGTTGGCGCAGCAGACTACGCGACCGGGAGCTCAAACGCGGGAATTCTGCGGAGTCCTCGTCGGCGTTGATCCACCTGTCGAGGAGTGAGCCCCAGACCTCCTTGAAGTCCACAGCATCGGGCATGGCGGGTCACCTTTCGGCGGGTGGGTCGGGTCTCGGAGTTCGCTTCGTGTTCATACGCAGGAATCTGACGTTCATGTGCACAACACCGTAGTGGCGGTGGCCTGCGTATCCACAGCGTTGTACACACCTGTGGATAACTCTGTCCTGCTAGTTGTCAACAGGTTACTGCAGTGCTGTGGACAACCCCAACATGTGTACACAGATCGCGTTGACCTGCGGGAACAGGGGTAAATCTACAGTCGAGGGTTCGGGGGTGGATAAAGTTGTCCACAGCCCCTCCCCGTGAACTGCAAGGATTCACAGCGACCTGGCAGTTCTCCTGTGGACAACCTTGTGCACCTTGCGCGGCGCCGTTCGATGTGCGTGTCCGTTGTTTGGGAGCTTGACCTGCACCGGGCCGGAGGTTGAATGACACGCCTGTGATGGACCGGGATTTTGATTTACCGGGCCGAGCACGTAGGCTCGTCACCGTCTTCGAGTGTCACTGAACCCGGATTCCGGCGTCTCTGGCACTCACCCCCGTCATAGAACGGATGGATGGCCCGGGATCACATGATCCTGTCCGGTCTTCCGACCCACCAGACCGCAGTCGCGGTGGATGGGCCGGGCCCGGTTCGCGGAGCGGACCGAACCCGGCCGACCGCGGCGTTGAACAAAGAAGGAGTGAGTACCGTGGCCAAGGGCAAGCGTACTTTCCAGCCCAACAACCGTCGTCGTTCGCGTAAGCACGGTTTCCGTGCCCGCATGAGCACCCGCGCCGGCCGCGCTATTGTGTCGGCCCGTCGTCGTAAGGGCCGTGACAGCGTCACCGCGTAACGCGTCGCGACACACGAACCACCACCGTGCTTCCCCCGGAACACCGGCTCCGGTCGACCTCACTCTTCGGTGAGACCGTCCGTCGAGGTCGGAAGAAGGGATCCCGCACGGTGGTGGTTTATTTGTATGCCCGGACGGACCAGGTGGTGACCGGCGGTCCCCGGATGGGCCTCGTGGTCTCCAAGGCCGTCGGCAACGCCGTCACGCGGCACGCCGTGTCGCGCCGGCTCCGGCACGTCACCGCCGACCTGCTCGGGGACGTCCCCCTGGAGCCGTGGCACACACTGGTGATCCGGGCGCTGCCCGCCTCGGGGGACGCCACGTCCGCGGAGTTGGCTTCTGATGTGCGACGAGCACTCCGACGCCTCACCGACTGACGCCTGGGACGTGTCCCGTGGGCGGGCACGGACGTTGCGCCGGTTCGTTCTGGGTTACCAGAACCATGTTTCACCCCTTAAACTGGGACCGTCCTGCCGTTTTGAGCCGTCGTGCAGCGCCTACTCGCTGATAGCCTTTTCTCGTCATGGCGTGGTGAAGGGTTTTTTGCTCAGCGTTGCCCGCCTCGCCAAATGCGGTCCCTGGCACCCCGGCGGCTGGGATCCGGTTCCCCCGCTCCGGTCACGGCCACGCAGGTGACCGTCCCCCTACAACAAGGAGATTGCACCACAAGTGCTTGACTTCATCTACTACCCCATCTCGGCGGTGTTGTGGTTCTGGCACAAAGTCTTCGGCTTTGTACTGAGTCCCGACTCCGGCCTGTCCTGGGCCCTGGCGATCATCTTCCTGGTCGTCACGATCCGCGGCCTCCTCGTCCGACCCACGATCAAGCAGCTACGCTCCAGTCGCAAGATGCAGGAGATGCAGCCCCGGATGCAGGAGATCCGGAAGAAGTACGCCAAGGACCAGCAGACGCAGGCCCTGGAGATGCGCAAGCTCCAGAAGGAGATGGGCGTCAACCCGCTGGCGAGCTGCCTGCCGATGCTGGTGCAGATCCCGATCTTCATCGGTCTGTTCCACGTGCTGCGGTCCTTCAACCGCACCGGCAGCGGCATGGGCCAGGGCGACGCCATGACGATCGAGCAGACGAGGAACACCCCGAACTACTTCTTCGGTGTGGACGAGGTCCAGTCCTTCCTGGACGCCCGTCTCTTCGGTACCCCGCTCTCCGCGTTCATCACCATGGAGAAGGACTCCTACGGTGCGTTCTCCGATGACGGAAACGTGGACTTCGCCCAGTGGAACATCGTCATCGTGGTGCTCCCGCTGATGCTCATCGCCTCGGTGCTCATGCACTTCAACGCCCGCATGTCGATGGACCGGCAGAAGAAGCGTCAGGCTGCGCAGCCGAAGAAGAAGAACGCGACTGCGCAGGAAGACATGATGCAGAACCAGATGATGATGATGCAGAAGCTCATGCTCTGGGTCATGCCGGTGATGATGTTCGCCGGTGGCTTCCTCTGGCAGGTCGGTCTCGCCGTGTACATGGCCGCGAACACCACCTGGATGTACGTCCAGCAGCGTCTCGTGTTCAACAAGATGGACCGCGAAGAGGAGGAGGAGAAGGCCGCCAAGATCGAGGCGAAGCGCTCCACCGCCCCCAAGCCCGGCGCCAAGCCGAAGAACCAGAAGAAGCGCGACGGGAACTAGTTCCCGCCCCGCCCGGCCCCGCTCCCTCCTCGAGGGTGCGGGGTCTTTTTCATGTCCGGGCGCTCGCTACACTGGGGGTGTGAGCCAGTCAGATGAGAAACTCCCGTCCAGTGACGTCCCCTCCCCTCCCCCGGAGGCGGAGGCGGTCTTCGGTGACCGCCTCGGCCTCGCCGTCGACTACGCCGGCTGGCTGGGCGATGCAGGTGTCGTCCGCGGCCTCATCGGCCCGCGTGAGGTCGGACGGCTCTGGGACCGCCACATCCTCAACAGTGCCGTTCTCGCGGAGGTCATCGACAACGGTCAGCGTGTCGTCGACGTCGGCTCCGGGGCGGGGCTGCCGGGTATCCCCCTGGCGATCGCGCGGCCCGATCTGCGGGTGCAGCTCGTCGAACCTCTTCTGCGTCGGGTGACCTTCCTGAACGAGGTCGTTGACGCGCTCGGACTGGAGAACGTCGAGGTCTTCCGCGGACGCGCTGAGGAGAAGGATATCCGCAAGGCCGTCGGTGGCGCCGATGTCGTCACCTCCCGCGCGGTGGCGCCGGTCGGCCGACTGATCAACTGGTCGCTGCCGTTGGCGCGCGTGGGAGGTCACGTGAAGGCCCTGAAGGGCTCCTCTGCGGGCGAGGAGCTCGTACGGGACGCCAAGGACCTCACACGGGCTGGAGGATCGCCTGGAGAGGTCCTGGAGGTCGGTTCCGAGGCTCTGGGGAACCCCACTTTCGTGGTGGCCGTCGAACGCCTACGCTGAATCACAACGATGTGATTCACCCCGGGGTTTCACGTGAAACCTCCGTTGTTACACGGACCCGGGGAGACTAAACTGACTGTGCAGGGTGATCCGCACAGTGTTTCACGTGAAACCCGCTCCGCCGCACCGCCCACTCCGTCATGCAAAGGAAGTACATGATTCCTCCCGAATGGGATGACACCCCTATCGCCGACGCGGCACGTCGCGCTGCGCGAATCCAGAACCCGGAGCGACTGTCCCTCCCCCGCCCGCCTCGGACGCGGCGGATCACGATCGCGAACCAGAAGGGCGGCGTCGGCAAAACCACCTCGGCAGTGAACCTTGCATGGGCTCTGGCGCTGCACGGGATGAAGGTTCTCGTGGTCGACCTCGACCCCCAGGGGAACTCGTCCACGGCCTGCGGGGCGGAGCACCGGATGGGCACACCCTCCAGCTATGAATTGCTCATCGGCGAGAAGTCGGCTTCCGAAGTGACCCAGCAGAATTCGGAGAACGAGAACCTCTTCTGCATCCCGGCCACGATCGACCTCGCCGGCGCGGAGATTGAACTGGTCTCCATGGTTCGACGGGAATACCGTCTCAGCGACGCGCTCAGCTCCGACTACCTGGCGAGCCAGGGATACGACTACGTCTTCATCGACTGTCCGCCGTCGCTCGGCCTGCTGACCATCAATGCGATGAACACGGTGTCCGAGGTCCTGATCCCCATCCAGTGCGAGTACTACGCCCTGGAAGGTGTCGGGCAGCTGCTCAACAACATCTCCATGATCAGGGAGCACCTGAACCCGGAGATCCACGTGTCCGCCGTCCTGCTCACCATGTACGACGCACGCACGAAGCTCTCGGAGCAGGTTGCCGGAGAGGTGCGCAACCACTTCGGCAGCGCTGTCTTGGACAACCAGATTCCCCGCAGCGTGAAGGTCTCCGAGGCTCCGGGCTACGGCAAGACCGTCCTCCAGTACGATCCGGGCTCCCGTGGGGCATTGGCCTACTTCGATGGCGCCGTGGAGTTCGCGAAACGTGGCGATTACCTCCCCCTCCCCGAGACCGCCCCGATCGGTGTGGCACCTGAATTCCGGACAGGAAGCAACAACTGATGTCAGAGAAGAAGCCGACCCTCCCCCAGCTCCCCCAGACCGAGACCCAACGAGGTGGCCTCGGCCGTGGTCTCGCCGCCCTCATCCCCACCAGTCCGTCGAAGCCGCGCCTCGGTGCCGGTGCGGCGGACGTGATCCTCGGTCCAGCCAGACAGCGTCCGAACGGTCCCGCGGACCAGCGTCACAGTGACGTAAAGGCCGAAGGGTCGAGTAAGGGCGCAGAGACCCCCCAGGAAAGTGTCGAGAGCGTCGGCGCGACCTATCAGGAACTGCCCCTCAACTCGATCACGCGGAACCAGAAGAACCCGCGAGAGAACTTCGAGGAGGAGCCCCTCAACGAACTCGTTCACTCGATCAAGGAGTTCGGCCTCCTCCAGCCGGTCGTCGTCCGTCCGCTCGGGAAGTCCTCCTATGAGTTGATCATGGGCGAGCGTCGTCTGCGTGCGTCCAAGCTCGCCGGTCTTGAGGTCATCCCCGCCATCGTCCGGGAGACCGACGACCAGGACATGCTCCGCGATGCCCTGCTGGAGAATATCCACCGGGTGCAGCTGAATCCCTTGGAGGAGGCGAACGCCTACCAGCAGCTGCTGGAGGAGTTCGATGTGACCCAGGCGGAGCTCGCCCGGCGGCTGGGGCGCTCCCGTCCGCTCATCACGAACATGATCCGCCTCCTGCAGCTCCCGGTCGGTGCCCAGCGAAAGGTTGCCGCCGGCGTGCTGAGCGCGGGCCACGCCCGGGCGCTCCTCGGCGTCAAGGCAGGTCACGAGGCCCAGGACCGCCTCGCCGAGCGCATCATCGCCGAGGGGCTCAGCGTGCGTGCCACCGAGGAAGCCGTCGTCCTGCTGAACCGTGGGGACGAGGTGGCCCCGAAAACCGCCCGCGCGCCGCGGGAGCAGCCTCAGGCGGTCACGCAGTGGGCCTCCTCCGCTGCAGACGCGCTGGACACACGGGTCACCGTGCAGATGGGTGCGAAGAAGGGAAAGATCGTCGTCGAGTTCGGCGACGAGGAGGACTTCTCCCGCATCACGGAACTGCTGAAGCTCCCGAAGGAGAGCTGACAGCGAAAGGTTTCACGTGAAACCTCGCCGGGTTACGCCGTAGCCCGGCGACCCAGGCGTCCGCGCGGTAGAATCGCCATCGACGAAGGAGGACATCGGTGGAGATCAGGTACAGCGCTCTGCGTCACGACAGCGGTGACGTGGTGGCGCCTTCTGCAGGTGGGGATATGTTCTGGGAGCTCTCACCGACGGTGACGAGCCCCGATTCGGCATTCGACAAGCAGATGTGGATACAGTCCGTCCTCTACCGCTGGGGTACCTGCGGCTACACCGCATTCGTCGGGACCGGGGACGAGGGCAGTGGCGAGCGGCCGGCCGCGACGGCGTTCTTCGCTCCCCCACCGAACTTCCCGGGCTCCGCGGCGATGCCCTCGGGGCCGGTCTCCGGGGACGCCATCCAGATCTCCACCGTCTTCGTGGAGCCGCCCTACATGGGCCTCTACCTGGAGCACAGTCTCATCGACACGATCCTTACCGAGGCGGAGCGCCGCGGCGTGGCTGCTGTCGAGGCCTACGGGCGCAATGACGAGGACGGGGCTCCGTCCGGTTACTTCCCGGAGGGCTACCACGGGTGGGAGGACCGCCCCGACGGTCCGGACGCCGACCTCGAGGCTGCGCCGGTGCTTTCCGCGGACATCCTCGAACAGCAGGGGTTCACCATCGTGGGCAAGCACCCCCGCTTCCCCCGGTACCGTAAGAAGCTCGCGGAGGGATCGTCCCTGTTCAGCAACTACGCGACCGACGCGCATGAGCTCATGAACGACAGAGGACCGCTGAGCACGGTGCTCGGCGGTCAGAAGGCCTGAATCACATCGCTGTGATTCAGGCCAGTTTCTCGGCCTCCAGGACGTCGGAGAACCGGAAGGTGCCGGTCGGAGCGGTGTCCGCGTCCAACAGGTAGAGCCGCTTCACCGCCACCACGAGGGCCTCGGCGATGGTGTCCCGGTTGTCCGGGTCGGTCAGCACCGCGACGTCGCCGTCGTTGGTGAGGTAGCCGGCCACGAACTGCACCGCCGGCATCTTCGTCATGCGCAAGAGGTCCCAGGTCCGTCGGTGGGCCCGGCAGTTCGTCAGCGGGGTGCGCGCGGTGACCTCACGCTGGATGAAGCCGGAGAGCTTCTCCCCCGTCACCGACGACGAGCCGGCCTCCGAACCGAAGTAGAACGAGGCGGCACCGTTGGCCAGCGCATTCGGGTACACGTCCGCACGCAACGAGATCACGAGGTCCGCGCCGAAGGCGTTGGCCAGGGAGGCGCGATCCAGGCTCGAGGGGTTACCGCTGCGCGGACGCGAGAGGATCGTCTCCATGCCCGCGGCGATCATCCGGCCCTCGGTACGGGTCGCCAGGTCCCAGAGGATCTCCTCCTCCGTGATGGTGCCGTACGGACCGCTCACGGTGCGTCCTGACACGTCCCCACCCAGACCCGGGTCGATGACGATGCGTTTGCCGGTCAGCTGCGGGCCGGCGGCGCGGATCTGCTCCTTCTCGCGCAGCGCCTGCGGAGACCCGCCGGTGATGCGCCGGCCCAGGTAGCTCAGCGCGCGCAGGGTGACGGGGCCGCAGACACCGTCGTTGGTGAGCCCGTAGTTGAGCTGGTACTTGCGGACCGCGTCGTGGGTGTGCGGCCCGAACTGCCCGTCCACACGGTCGGTGTAGAAACCGAGGTCGTGCAGCTGCCCCTGGAGCTCGGCTACGTCGTCACCGACGAAGAAATGCCCCGGGGGCTGCAGGGACAGCACACGGGCCCCGAGCGTGTAGGAGGCCTCCCTCAGCGCCCGCAGGGTGCCGTCGGTGATGTGTCCGTCGGCGATGATGCCGCGCCCCTGCTGGAACGCACGCAGGGCGATGTCCATGTGTGCGTCGAAGACCTCGTCCTCGGCGGTCCACCGCTGTCCGGCGTCCCCGGAGGTGTCCCCGGTGAATCCGTCGATGAAACCGAGCCGGGCGAGCGTTCCGCGGACCTCGGCCACACGTGGGCTCCGGTCGCCCATCTTCAGTGAACTACGGTGCACGTCATCCTCTCGTTGCCGGCTCAGGTCGGTTGTGGTTGATGGAGGTCACGCCGAGACGAGCGCGTCGAGAGCCTCGGAGAGGTCGGCCTCGGACTGGCGGCCGTGGAGCTCCACGACCTTGCGGCCTTCGTGGTAGATGAACAGGGCGGGGATCGACATCACCTGGAACATGGCCGCCAGGCCGCGTTCCTCCTCCACGTTCACCTTCGCCACGGTCACCGAGTCGCCGTACTTGTCGGCGATGTTGTTCAGCGCAGGTTCCATCTGGATGCACGGCTGGCACCAGCCCGCCCAGAAGTCCACGAGGACGGGGACGTCCGACTCGATGACGGTACTGCGGAACGTGTCCTGGGTGACGGTCACGGGGTCAGCCATGGTCGCAATCTCCTGGGGGTGGTGGGAGCTAGAGTGTCCACACCACAATACCCGCGGGAGTAGCAGCGCGGAAACATGCGCTGAACAGTCACGGAGCGGTCACGGAACGGTCACGTTCCGGATAAGGCGCAAACCGGTGCGCGCCTCAGAGCGCGGCCAGATAACCTTCAGCGTCCAGCGCGGCGCGGCAACCCGAACCGGCGGCGGTGATGGCCTGCTGATAATGGGAGTCCACCAGGTCACCGGCGGCGAAGACGCCGGGCAGGGAGGTGCGGGTGGACGGCTCGTCGACCTGCACGTAACCGTTGTCCTGCAAGGCGACCTGGCCGTCGAAGACGGCGGTGCGCGGGTCGTGGCCGATGGCCACGAACATCGCGTCCATCGGCACCTCACGGGTGTCCCCGGTGACGGTGTCCTCGAGCTTCAGCGCCTGCACGCTGCCCTCACCGAGGACCTCGACGACGCGGGAGTTCATGATCATGTCGATCTTCGGGTTGTTGCGGGCACGCTCCTCCATGATCGCCGAGGCGCGGAACTCGTCGCGACGGTGGATGATGGTCACCCGGTCACCGAACTTGGTCAGGAAGTCGGCCTCCTCCATGGCGGAGTCGCCGCCGCCGATCACGGCGATCTGCTTCTCCTTGAAGAAGAAGCCGTCGCAGGTGGCGCAGGCGGACACGCCGTGGCCCAGCAGGGCCTCCTCGCCCGGGACGCCGAGGTAGCGCGGCTCGGCGCCGGTCGCCAGGATCACGGTGCGGGCGAGGAACTCCTCCTCGTCGGTGACGACCTTCTTCAGGTCGCCGTCCAGCTCCACGCTTACGACGTCCTCCATGCGCAGGTCCGCACCGAAGCGCTCGGCCTGGTTGCGCATGTCGTCCATGAGCGCCGGGCCCATGATCGACTGCGGGAACCCGGGGTAGTTCTCGACCTCGGTGGTCTGCATCAGCAGTCCACCGAAGTCCATCCCCTCGAACACCAGGGGTTTGAGTTCGGCACGGGCGGCGTAGATGGCGGCGGTGTAGCCGGCGGGGCCGGAACCGATGATGACGACGTCGTGGACAGACTGGGTGGAATCACTCATGCCGACGATTCTAGCGACGCCCCGGACACCGCAGGTGCCACCCCGGCCTCTGCGAGACGCTCGCGCAGGTGACGGTGGGCCCGCGCCCGCCGCGACTTCACCGTCCCGGTCGGTATGCCCAGGTGGGCGGCGGTTTCGCTGAGCGACCAGTCACGGACGTCGGTGAGCACGATCACGTCGCGCAGGCCCGGGTGAAGTTGACTGACCGCCTCGCCCAGCAGGATGCGGTGGATCGTGCGGGCGGCGTCCACGTTGCGGTTGTCCGGGAGGGTGCGCAACCGCTCCCCCAGGTCGACGGAGCGGGCGAGCTCGTCGGTACGCCGACGGCTGTCACGCAAATGCGTCAGCGCGGTGTTGCGCATGATGGTGTGCAGCCAGGACGCCGCGGAGTCCTTCCCTCGGAACGAGCCGGCGGTGCGGTGCACCTTCAGCAGTCCGTCCTGCAGGACGTCCGGACGGTCCTCGAGCGGCACGCCCGCCTGGTGCAGTGCCCAGCCCAGCAGCCCGGAGTGCCGGGCGAGCAGGTCGGTGAAGGAGGTGCTGCAGCCGGCGAGGTGCCGGCGCAGAAGCTCGGCGTCCGACGGTGCGGTTTCTGGCGTGATTTCTGGCGCGGTCGATGTTGTCACGGAAAAGTCCCCCGGTGAATTGTGTCCCCTGGCCCCCTGCCGTCCCCGCGGAGGAAGCCTCTGTGCACAACCCTAGCCTGCCGCGCGCCCCGGCGGCAGGGTTGTGGACAACTCTCTGGGCGACGTCCTACTCCCGCACGCCGTGCACCACGACCTCGCCCACGGAGGCGGCGTCCGGCATCGGGAGCTCGGTGATCCACAGGAGCACCCGGTCGCCGGCCGGGGCGTCCTCACCGGTGAGCGTCAAGGTGTCACCGGAGGCGGTTTCGGCGTCCAGCACCTCGGTCTGGTCGATCGAGGTGATGTCGCCGGAGCCGGTGCGCAGCTCGATCCGCGTGCCCTCGGGCACACCCTCGAGATCCACCGAGGTCACCGACGTCTCGCCGTCCAGCGACAGCAGCAGGCCGATGCCCTGCTTCAGGGAGGACGGCCCGTCGCCCAGCTGGTCCAGGTACTGCGCGGAACTCCAGGTGGTGCCCGCGTCGCCGTCGATGACCAGCGGTGCGTCCTCCGGGTTGTCGAGGTTGTCGCCGTCGTCGGCGGTGGCCCACTCGGCGGCGTCGGTCACGCCGACGACCTCGGGCTCCGGGGCGGCCTGCGCACTGCTCGACTGGCTGCCACGGATCGAGTCCGTGGTCACCGGCGAGTCGGGCCGGTCGCCGCCGAAGTACGCCACCGCCGCGACGATCAGCGCGACGGCGAGGAGCAGCCCGCCGATCGTCAGGCCGACGGCCAGGGCCGTGCGCCCGGGCTTCTCCGGGGCGGCACCGAAACCGGCGCGCTGCTCCGGGTCAGGCGCCACGTCGGCACTGGTCACCAGGTCGGAGTCCGGGGACTCCGAGGTCGTCGCCGCACGCAGGCGCGCGGCGAGCTGCCGGGCGTCGACACCGTCGGCGCTGCGGGCGTCGTCCATGATCGTGCGCAGCTCCGCCGGGATCCGGTCGGACGGCACCGCCGCGAGCAGCATGTCCAGGGACACGACCACGGCGTGGACGTCCTGCCGGGCCGAACCGCCCGGCAGCACGCCCGGGAACGCCAGCACGGCGCGACCTTCGGAACTGATGCGCAGCCGGTTGCGGTGGTCGATGCCCAACGAGCCGCCGAGCTCGGCGACGTCCGCCGCAGCGTCCGCCAGGTCCGACATGGCGTAGCCGGCGGCCAACGGGTCCGGACCGGACTCCGCCACGCGCGTCAACGGCGCGCCCTCGGTCCAGTCGGCGACCACGACGACCAGCGTGCGGGCGTCGCAGATCTCGCGCACCCGGGCCACACCCGGGGACGAGACCTTCGCCAACGTCGCACTGCGGTCCAGCAGTTCGCGCGACCCGACCCCGGCGACCTGCGGGTCGAGGATGGTCAGGGCGACCAGGTCGCCGGACTCGTTGTCACGGGCCTGCCACAGGCGCGCGGCGGGCGAGCCGCCGTGGTCCGACAGCAGCCGGAAACGCCCCTGCAGGATCGGCGCACCGGGCACCAGGCGCGGCCCGCGCACCCGACCCGCCGACAGCGGCGGCATCGCGGGGCCCGCGACGTCCTGCCCGGTGATGCCGCCCATGCCGGCGATCGGCATCTCGGTGATGAGCGCCGACTGGCCGTCCTGCCCGTCCTCGGGCACGGCACCGGAGAAGAAGCGTCCGACGACGGGGAGGCGCGCGAAGGACGCGCCGACCGTCATCACCTCGGGGAGCTTGGACCGCGACATGATCAGCATCACGATGGCCAGGAAGACCACGCCGATGATCATGAGGCGCACGAGGTAGCCGAAGCGGAAGCCGTCGGGGATGAGGAAGCGGTCGAGCAGCACGTCCAGACGCCACACGATCAACGCCGCGACCGCGGAGGCCCCGGCCGTCCAGAGCGAGGTCTTCAGCACGCTGCGCATGCCCAGGTGCCCCAGCGAGCGGCGCAGCAGACGGTGACCGATGATCGCACCGGCCACGAAACCCATGCCGTTCGCCGCACCCAGCAGCACCACCACGAGGCGCGGCTCGCTGGCGATGTGCGGCGCCAGGTACGCCAGCGCGACCTTCGTGACCGTGATGCCGCCGATGATGAACGTCGGCGTCCAGACCTCCTCACGCGCGTAGAACACGCGCAGGTGCAGCAGCACGATCGCGTAGGGGATCAGCGTGAACGCCGAGAAGCTGATCGTCCAGCCCAGGACGTTCGCGTTGCCCATGTCGAACTGGCCGAAGGCGAACAGGGCCGGTGCGATGAGCGTGCCGAAGGCGGTGAAGAAGGCGATGACCGGGATCAACGCCAGCATCGTCAGCCGGGTGGCCATCGTCAGGTCCTTGACCACGGCCTTGTCGTCGCCGTCGGCGGCGTTGCGCGACAGGCGCGGCATGATCGCCGTCAGCAGGGTCACGCCGATCACGCCGTAGGGCACCTGCAGCAGCTGCCAGGCCTGCATGTAGATCGTCGGGCCCGGGCCGGACCCGGAGGCGATGCGGTTGTTCAGGATCCAGCCGATCTGGGAGATCAGCACGTACACCACGATCGCCAGCGCCATGCCGCCGAACTGCTTCAGCCGGTCGTCCAGGCCCCACAGCGGGCGGATGTCCACCCCGGCCTTACGCAGGTAGGGCACCATGATCAGTGCCTGGACCACCACACCCAGCGTGGTGCCCAGACCCAGCAGCATGATGTGCGGGTCGGTGATCGTGACGGTGTCGTTCGGACTGAGTTTCGTGTCCTGCGGCAGCGTGAAGTAGATGCCGAGCACAGCGAGGGTCACCAGGTTGTTGACCACCGGCGCCCACGCACCCGGCTTGAAGACGCCCTTCGTGTTCAGCACCGCCATCATCACGGCGAACATCGCGTAGAACACGATCTGCGGCAGCACCAGGTAGGCGAAGGCCGTGGACATGCCGATGTTGACCTTGCCGTCGGCGGCCAGCGAGATCCGGGTCAGCAGCGGCGCGGCGAAGACCGCGACGACCGTGACCGTCATCATCAGGGTGAAGGTGATGGTCAGCAGCCGTCTGATGAAGGCCGCGCCGCGGTCGGAGTCCTCCTTCTCGGCGCGCACCAGCAGCGGCACCACCAGACTGGTGAGCACCGCGCCGAGTACCAGCTCGGTGATGAGGTTCGGCAGCGTGTTCGCCGTGTTGAACGCACTGGCGACCGTGCCGCCCAGGGCGGAGCCGATCATCACGGTGCGCAGGAAGCCGGTGATGCGGCTCAGCAGGGTGGCGAAGGCCATCGACCCGGTGGCACGCACCACGTCGGCGTCGGAGGCGTTCGTCGCACCGGAGCCCTCGTTGCCATCGTCGCTGCCGTTGCCGCCGCCGTCCGTGGTGGTGGTCCTGACGCCGGACGTGCCGGACGCCCCGGACGCCTTCTTCTGCCGGGGGTCCGTCGCCGCCCGCTCGGCGGGCGAGAGGTTCAGCTTCGAGTGGTCGGTCCCGGAGTCGGTGCCGACGGCGTCGCCACCGTCCTGGGCGCGTGAGGGACGGGCGGACGGTGCCTTCGCCGGCGGGGTTGCGGCGCGGAACCGCCCCCGTTCGCCGCTATGGGCGGCGTCGCCGGAGTCTTCTCGAGAATCAGTCACCGCTCCATCTTCGTGCACTCCCCCGGCCGTTCGCTAACTGTCGGCGTCGTTTGACCGTCCGGATGACCGCGAACAGGCCGAACACGACCGCCACACCCACGGTCACGGCGAGCGCCCCGGAGCCCGGGCCGGAGGAGATTCTGATCGTCACCGGCTCGGATATCTGCTGGTTGTCCGGGGTTTCCAGGAACATGGTGAGGTCCGTGCCGGTCACCTCCTCGGGGAAGGTGGTCGTCATCTGGAGCGTCACACTGCCCTGTGCGGGAATCAGTTGCATCCCGGGCGTGTTGAGGGTGACCCCGTCCTGCGACTCGTAGTCCACGCTCACGCGCACGGGCAACGGCAGACCGTTGCGCGCCACCACGATCAGCGGCGAGGAGTCGCTGGTGCGGGTGAAGACGCTGCCCGGCGGCAGCAACGACACCGAGGCACGCAACTCGTCCGACAGGCCCCGGACGCGCCCACGACGCTGCTCCGAGGCGTCCCGCGCCCGGTCGGCCTCCACGGCGACGCGACGACGGTTGTCCGTGAACGACCGCAGCACGTCGTCGAACATCGGCCGGGTGAAGATCTCCGGGGTCAGCGCCACGTTGTCGTTGTCGACCATGATGCTGGTGAAGTTGTGCAGCTCCTCCACGAGCCCCTGCCCCGCCGCGACCTCGCCGTCGGACACCGGGACGGGGTCGGCGACCGGTCCGCGCAGCGTCCCCTCGGACGCCACACCGCCGAGCGCGGCACCGAAGGAGACCGCGCGCGCCGAACCGTCCTCCAGGCGTCCCGTGACGGCCTCGAGCCAGGTCTGCGCGTCCTCGCCGTCGACGGACCACTCCGCCGGCGGCACCGCGAGCACATTGCCGTCACCGGCGCTCAGCTCCAGGTCCAGGACGCCGACGGCGGCGGCCATGCGCTCGGCGGGACTGTCCTCGGCGAGGGGACGCCGCGAGGACGTCGCCCCGTAGGCCGCGGTCGTCGGCGCCTCGCCCGTCGCCGCGAGCGCGGCACCCAGGGCCGCGGGGAAACGCAGCGCGCGCGTGCCGCCCGGCAGCGTCGCCACGGTGCTCGTAGTGTTGTCTGTGTCGCTGGTGTCTGTGTCGCTGTTGTCTGTGTCCACGGTGTCGTCGGCGACGACGACGGTGGCCGGGGTCTCCCGGTCCGACTCGCCGAGACGCTGCAGCGTCTCCTCGCCGACGTAGCCGGAACCCGGGACCACGACACCCTCGGCGGTGTCGGTGTCCAGCACGTCCTCGATCGTCTCCACCCCGCGCGCCGCCAACTCCTCGACCCACGGGTCGTCCAGGGCGGTGACCGCGTCCACGTCCACCCCGGCGAAGGGCAGCGGGACGGTGCACTGGCCGTCGACGACCTCGCGCAGGTCGGCCAACCACGACGCCGCGTCGTCGGCACCGGTGCCCTCGACCGAGCGGTCGCTGCTGTCGTTCTGCGTCCACCGGTCGCGCAGCCGCACCGGCTCCTCCACCGGACTCGGCGCCTCGCCGACCCGGTAGCCCTGGCTCATCCGCGACACCGTCTCCAGCAGGTCCGGGTCGATGGCGATGCACGTCGCCTGCCGCAGGTCGTCGGAATCCCCCGCCGCCGTGCGGTAGGACGACACCAGGGCGCTCAGCCGGCCCTCCGGCTGCAGCTCCTCCGCCAGGGACTCGTCCGGCAGGTAGAGCTCATTGGGCTCCGGGGCGTCGCCGACCTGCCCGGCGGACACCGTCGCCGCCGACGACAGGGGCCACAGCACCGTCAGCCCGGACGGACGCTCGGCAGTGTCGTTGACCTCGTTGACCTCGTTGTCCTCGTTGTCCTCGTTGTCCTCGTTGTCCTCGTTGTCCTCGTTGTCCTCGTTGTCCTCGTTGTCCTCGTTGTTGTCGGCGTTCTCGCTCTCGCCGCTCACCGTGACCGTGGTGCGCGTCGCCGCCACGAAGGAGGTCCCGGCGTCCCCCAGGTCCGCGTTCAGGTTCAGCAGCAGCGGGTACACGCCGGGAGCGTCCAGACCCAGGCCGCTGAGACTGCCCGCCCGGCCGTCGACCGGCACCGTCAGCCGGAACTGCCGGTCCTCGCCCGGGGCGAGCCGGCCGTCCAACTGCTGGAACGGGCCGACCCACGGGTACTCGCCCTGGTTCGCGATCAGTGAGGTGGCGACGCCCTCCGGGGCGTCCACCGCATTCTGGTGCTGGGTGCGCAGCTGCAGGCCCGAGACGTCCTGGTCCGAGTTGTTCGTCACCCGGATGCGCAGGTCGAGGGCGCCGTCGCCGGTCACCGTGGCCGGCTGCTGGCCCAGGATCTCCAGCTCGACACCGCTGTCCGGGTCCGCCGAGCGCGCCTCCGGGTTCGACCACGCGGCGGGCTGGGTCCCCTGTGCGTCCGGTGCGTCCTGCCCAGCCGCCAGCGGCGCGGCGGCGAGACCCACCGCCGCCACAGCGACGCAGGCCAGCGTCCGGACCGCTCCCGAGAAACCCCCCATCGCTACCGCGGCGTACGCCGTCCGGCCTTCGCCTCGGCGCGGGCGAGGTCGGGCAGCCGGTCATGGGCCTGGCGGGCCAGTTTGCGCTCGTCGGCGTACGCCAGACGCTCCACCAGGTTGCTCACCGGCAGCCACGCCACCTCCGTGACCTCCGGGTCCTCGTCGTTGAGGTCGCCGTCGATGTAGCGCAGCAGGTGGTGGTGCACCGTCTTGTGGATGCGCCGGCCCTCCGAGACGAACCAGTAGTCGATCGTGCCGAGGTCGCTGACCACCTCGCCGCTGACACCGGTCTCCTCCCACACCTCACGCTCGGCGGTGGTGTGGTGCGACTCGTCCGGCTCGATGTGACCCTTCGGGATCGACCACAGCAACCGCCCACGACGGTCCAGCCGGCCGATCAGCGCCACGTACATGCGCGACAGGTCCACCGACCCGTCGCCGCGCACCGCCTCCGCCAGACCCGACAGGACCAGCCCGCCGGCGCTGGTCTCCACCGAGGTCGGCAGTTCACTGTGGTCACGCTGCTGAACGGAGCGTGCCGGAGACCGGCGCTGGTCCGGCCGTGAAGGGCTCCCGTTGGAGCGGCGACGCCGTTGGTTCATGGGGAACAAGGGTAGTGCCTGCGGGTCGGTTTGTGGGAACTGTAAAATCCGGGGGGTGACACAGGAGAACAAGGACGCCGCAACGATGCTCGCCACCGCGTGGTCGGCGGTGAAGGACGGCGACAGGACGGACCGGACGCTCACCGCGCTCGCCGGTGCCTTCGCCGCGCGCGGCCACAGCCTCTACCTCGTCGGCGGATCCGTCCGCGACGCCCTGCTCGGACGCCTCGGCGACGGCGCCGAGTTCGACCTCGACTTCACCACCGACGCCCGCCCCGACGTGGTCACCGGCATCCTCGAGGACGTCGCCGAGACCGTGTGGGACACCGGCATCGAGTTCGGCACCGTCTCTGCCATGTTCCACGGACTGGTCGTGGAGATCACCACCTTCCGCGCCGACTCCTACGACGGGGCGTCCCGCAACCCGCAGGTCACCTTCGGTGACACGCTGGACGGCGACCTGGTGCGCCGCGACTTCCGCTGCAACGCCATCGCCCTGGAACTCTCCGCCGACGGACACCACGACCTGCGCGACCCGCTCAACGGGCTCGACGACCTCGTCGCCGGCGTGCTCGACACCCCGGCCGCCCCCGAACAGTCCTTCCACGACGACCCGCTGCGCATGCTGCGCGCCTGCCGCTTCGCCTCCCAGCTGGGCTTCACCGTGGCCGAACGGGTGCGCGGGGCGATGACGGAGATGTCGGGTCAGATCGAGCGGATCACCGTGGAACGCGTCGCCACCGAACTCAACAAGCTGATGCTCGGCGCCGAACCGTGGACCGGCCTGGAGATGATGTCCGCCACCGGGCTGGCCGACCACGTGCTGCCCGAACTGCCCGCCCTGAAGCTCACGCAGGACGAGCACCGCCAGCACAAGGACGTCTACGCCCACTCCCTGCAGGTGCTGCGCAACGCCACCGAGCTGGAGGGGCGCATGGAGGACGCGACGCAGGACGACCGTCTCGTCCTGCGCTGGGCCGCCCTGCTGCACGACATCGGCAAGCCCGACACACGCGACTTCACCGACACCGGGGCGGTGACCTTCCACCACCACGAGGTCGTGGGTGCGCGCATGGCGCGCCGGCGGCTCAAGGCGCTGAAGTACCCCAAGCGGCAGATCCAGGACATCGGCCAGCTGGTGTTCCTGCACATGCGTTTCCACGGCTACGGCGAGGGAGCGTGGACGGACTCCGCCGTGCGCCGCTACGTCGCCGACGCCGGTGACCTGCTCCCCCAGCTGCAGGTCATCGTGCGTGCCGACTGCACCACCCGCAACAAGCGCAAGGCCGGACGCCTGGCGCGCGCCGTGGAGGACCTGGACTCGCGCATCGTCGAGCTCCGTGAGCAGGAGGACCTCGACGCGGTGCGTCCCGACCTCGACGGTAACGAGATCATGACCGTCCTCGGCCTGCGGCCCGGACCCGAGGTCGGCAAGGCCTGGGCGTTCCTCAAGGAACTGCGCCTGGACCGCGGCCCCATGGACCGCGACGAGGCCGTCGCCGAGCTGACCCGCTGGTGGGAGGCGCAGCAGTGAGCCCCACCGCCCCGGCGGAGTTCAGGAAAGGCATCCAGGACAGTTGGACGGTGGCGTTGGGGCTCGTCCCCCTGGGCCTCGCCTTCGGACTGCTGGTCACCCAGACCGGGTTCGCCTGGTGGTGGACGCCGGTGTTCAGCATCGTGCTCTACGCCGGATCCATGGAGTTCCTCGCGATCAGCCTGGTCACCGGGGGTGTCGCCCCGCTGTCCGCCGCCCTCTACGGCTTCCTGGTGAACTTCCGCCACGTGTTCTACGGCCTGAGCTACCCGGTGGACGCCGTGCGCTCCCCGGCGGCGAAGGCCTACGGCATCTACGCGCTGACCGACGAGACCTACGCGATCCTGTCGACGAAGAAGAAGTCCGTGTGGACGCAGCCGCGGGTCATGGCGGTGCAGATGTTCTGCCAGTCCGCCTGGGTGGTCTTCGGCGTGGTCGGCGCCCTGGTCGGCTCCGCGCTGCCCCTGGACCTCGTCGGGCTCGACTTCGCGCTGACCGCCCTGTTCGTGGTGCTGGCGATCGAGGCGCTGGACGTGAGCCGCGACGTGTGGCTGCCCGTGGTGGCCGTCGTCGCCGGTGCCGTGGGCTACGTGGTGAGCCGGGAGCAGATGCTGCTGGTCGGGTTGTCGCTGTACTTCGTGTACCTGGTCGCGCGGTTCCTGTGGGAGCAGCGGGGAGCCCGGGACGCCCGGGACGCCCGGGGTGGTCGCGATGTCTAGCGGCCTGCCCGCGGGTGTGGACCTGACCAACACCCTGCTCATCCTCGGTGCCGTGGGGCTGGTGACCCTGCTGCTGCGCGCCCTGCCGTTCGCCGCGATGCGCTATTTCCGTGAGTCTGCGCTGGTCGCGTGGCTGGGGATCGCCATGCCGGCCGGGGTGATGACGGTGCTGGTGATGTACACGCTGGCCGGCTCCACGGAGAACCCCGGTGGCGTGTGGGCCGCGCTGATCGCCGTGGTCGCCACCGCCGTCCTGCACCTGTGGCGACGCTCGGCCACGATGTCGATCCTCTTCGGCACGGTGGTCTACATGGTGCTGGTGAACCTGGTCTTCTGACCCCGGCGCACCCCTCGGGAGCGAAATAGTCGCCCTCCCAGGTAGGCAAAGAGCCCGAATCGCTACCTGGGAGGGTGATCGGGCTACATCGTCGTGGAGCGAGCAGTAGGTCAGCCCCCGCTCACGCCTCCCGCGCCGTCATCTCCCGCGCGCGGGCCTCGCAGGCCCGGCGCACCGCGGCGCGTAGCTGCTCCAGCAGTTCCGGCAGGTCGGCGAGCAGCATGCGGTTGACCCGTACCGCCTCCCACCCCACTCCCCTGAGCTTCTGGAACAGCGTGAAGTCGGTGTCGGTCTGGGCCAGCTCGTCGTGGTGCCGTCCGTCGTAGTACAACGCCACCCCGAGGGTCTCGCACGCCAGGTCAGGCACCGTGGAGCGCGCACCGCCACCTGCTCGCCAACTCCCGCCGTCCCCGCCGACCGTCCCGTCGGCGAGGTTGATCCGCACCTGCGAGGTCCACCGGTGATCGTCCGGCAGTTCGTCGCGGACGATCAGGCGCAGCACCGTCTCCATCGGTGACTGCGCTCCCTCGTCCGCCATCGCGAGCAGCCTGGTCAGCACCCGACGGTCCACGATCCCGTGGGCGGCGGCGAGGATCTGGCGCGCGGTCAGGAAGTTGCACTGGTACATCGCGTCGATGAGCTGCACCGCGCGCACGTGCTTCCCGTCCATGCCGGGCACGTGCGGGACGTGCCAGGTCTTCTTTCCCTGGAGGATCGTGGCGAGGCACTGGGCGGTGGCGGTCGCCGCGTCCAGCACCCTCATCTGCGGGAACAGTGGGTCGGCGCGGTCGGTCGGTGTGCCGGGCTTCAGGGTGCGGAAGACCGCTGTGGAGGGCCCGGTGGCGTTGCGACGGGTGCGCGAGGAGAGCAGGACGACCGGTTCGCTGTCCGCCCAGTACGGCAGTCCGTGCAGTGCGGCGGCCGCCCACCCGGCGACCACGGTGTGGGGGCTGATCAGCCAGGATGCGCGTAGCCGGGTGATGATGTCCCAGCGGTACGGGCCGTGTTCGTCGCCGTGGCCACCCGGGCCGAGGCGGATGTTCCCGCTGTAGTCGGGCGCCGGCGGCAGGACGACGCACCGCACGGGTGCCTCCCAGGTGTCCACGGCGGAGCGCGGGACGCCGCGGGCCAGGGCGTCCACCCGTAGCTCCGGTTTGCGTGTCGGCAGGACGCGGCGCGCGTACAGCGGTCCCCATCCCGGTGTGATGCGGTGCGCGCGTTGAGCCGCGTCCCAGTCGGGTCCCCCGAAATTCCCCATGCCCCCGATCAAACACGATCACCCACGCCGGCGCCGCCCTATTGAAGAGGATCACCCTCCCAGGTAGCGAATCGGGGTGATTCGCTGCCTGGGAGGGCGACTATTCCGCAGTGTGGGGAGCGCGGGAGCCTACTTCGCGGCGGCCTCGGCGAGCTTCGGCTCGAGCTGGCCCACGGCCCAGATCATCGCGTCCGGCGTGCCCACGGAGATGGCCTGGCTCAGCTCCTCGTCGGCGACGATTCCGCGGCCGTCCTGCACGGCACCGATGCGCTGCCAGGTGCTGTCCTCCTCGAACTCCTCGGTGGTGAAGCCGATCGGGAAGCCGACGACCACGTCGGCGTCCGCGCGGTCGATGTTCTCCTCGGAGACGTCGATGTAGAAGTTGCTGCCGTCGGCCATCTCGGCGACCTCGTCGGTCTGGGTGAAACCGAGCGCGACCAGCAGGTCCATGCGCGCGTCGCCCTCGGGGTAGATGCCCCAGCCGTCGCCGAACTTGGTGACCACGGAGGCGGTCTTGTCGCCCCACTCCGGGTTGGCGTCCTTGGCCTCGGTGATGCGGTCGTTGACCGAACCGATGAGCTCCTCGCCCTTGTCCTGCACGCCGAGGGCGGCGGCGATCATCTCGACCTGGGTGTCCCAGGAGGTGGTGAAGGAGTCGCCGCCCTCGGGCACGGAGACGGTGGGGGCGATGTCGGAGAGCTGGTCGTAGACGTCCTGCTCACCGGCGGAGCGGGTGTCGAGGATCAGGTCGGGGTCCAGGGCGGCGATCTTCTCGTACTCGACCTCGTCGGTGCCGAGGATCTCGGGCGACTCGTCGTAGGAGTTGTCGTTCCAGGGGCTCACTCCGTCGTCGCCGAAGCCGAGCCAGTCGGTGGCGCCGACGGGCTGGACGCCGAGGTCGAGGGCGATCTCGGCGTCGCCCCAGCCCAGGGCGACCACACGCTGCGGTGCCTCGTCGACGGTGATCTCGCCGAACTTCGTCTCCACGGAGGTCGGGAAGACCCCGTCGGACGCGGTGGCGCCCGTGCTGTCGCCGTCGTTGTCGTCGGAGGAGCAGGCGGTCAGGGCGATGCCCGTGGCCAGGGCTGTGGTGGCGGCGGCGATGCGCAGCAGTGAGCGTCTCATGGTGTAAAGATACCGTAAGCGCAACCCCATGAACAGCTTGAACAGCACGGAGAGCGCGTGGGTATTAGACTCCTCTCCCATGGGTACCCCCTCTTTTATCGTGGAGCTCCGCGAGCGGATCGGCCATGCGCCGCTGTGGCTGCCGGGCGTGACCGCCGTCGTGGTGCGTGACGTGCCGCAGGACGCCCCGGCGTACGCGACGCCGGACGTCCTGCTGGTCAGGCGCGCCGACGACGGCCGCTGGACGCCGGTGTGCGGAATCATCGACCCCGGCGAGGAGGTCGCCGAGGCCGCGGTGCGCGAGGTCGCCGAGGAGACGGGGCTGACCGTGGAGGTCGACGCGTTGATCGGCACCGGTGCCGTGGGGCCGGTGACCTACCCCAACGGCGACGAGTGCAGTTTCATGGACACCACGGTGCGCTGTGTGCTGACCGCGGACAGTGCCGTCGAGCCGCGGGTGAACGACGAGGAGTCGGTGGAGGTCGGCTGGTTCCCGGTGGCGCAGCTGCCGGCGATGGACCCGCGGTTCCGCCTGGTGGTGGCCGACTGCGTGGCGCAGCTCAAGCATCCGGCGGGCTTCCGGCCGCGGATGGGGTACGTCAAGCGGTCGCGTCCGGTCGCCGGGGACCTGCGCGGGATATAGTCTTTCGTTCATGGAACCCGCCGGTCGTCAGCGCGCACTGCCACGGGACGTGGCCGAGGCGTTGGACCGGATCCTGGACGGTGCGGTGGCCGACGACCTGGAGTCCGGCGTGCTGGACTTCAAGGAGGACCCGTCGCACACCCCCACCCGGCGTCCGGACGACAAGGCCGCGGACATGCTGGTCAAGACGGCGTGCTGTTTCGCCAACGGCTCCGCCGGACGCGGCTTCATCGTCTTCGGCATCGCCGACCGCACCCCGGGGCCGGACGCCTTCAACGGCACCGGGCGTGACCCGGCGCAGATCGCGCACCAGATCTTCGCGGCCACCCGCCCGCACCTGACGGTGGACGCCTGGGCGGCCTACGCGCACGGGGCGCGCATCGTGGTGATCCGGGTGCCCGCCGGCCTGGCGGTGTACACCGGCCCGGACCAGGTGGTGCGCCACCGCGTGGGGGACGCCTGCCTGCCGCTGGCCGGCGAGCCGCTGGCGGAGCTGGGCCGCGCCCGCGGCAACCCGGACGCCACGTCCGCGGCGTCCTGCGTGCCCGTGGAACGTTTCGACGCCGAGGCGCTGGACGCCGGACGCTCCCTGCTGGCCGCCGCGCAGCGCGCCGGCACGCTGCCGAACGGGGCGTCCGGCCCGGACCTGCTTCCCGCACTGGACCTGCTCACCGCCGACGGGCGTCCCAGCGTGGCCGCCGAGCTGCTGTTCCACCGGACGGCCGGGGTGCGTCACCTCTACCGCGCCGGGGCGACGGACGCGGCGAACCCGCCGACGGAGACCGTGCTGGACCTGCCCCTGGTGCTGCTGGCCGGGGGCCTGCGCGACCTGGTGCGCGCCCACGACGACTCCTCGGTGCCCGCCGCGGCCGCCGACGAGGCGATCACCAACGCCCTGGTGCACCGCGACTGGATGCGTCCGGAACCGGTGGTGGTCTTCCAGTCGCCGGACCTCATCCGCGTGCACTCCCCCGGCGGACTGCCCGACGGCACCGCCGCCGACCGGCTGCTGTCCGGGCCCTCGCAGCCGCGCAACCCGACGCTGCTCAACGCCATGCAGCTGCTGGGGCTGGAACGCTGGTCCTCGCGCGGTTTCGACCGGATGTGGCTGGCGATGCTGTCGTCCGGCTTCGAGCCGCCGGTGGTGGACGCCAAGGACGACGCGGTGGACGTGACCCTGTTCAACGGGGAGGCCGACATGGAGTTCGTCGGCCTGCTCACCGCGGTGCGCGCCGAGTACGGCCGCGGGGTCGCCCGGGACGCCGCGACGCTGGTCGTGCTGCGCCACCTGATGTCCGCCGGCACGGTGGACCTGCAGGTCGCGGCGATCCTGCAGCAGGCCAGCGAGCCGGACGCCCGCTCGCTGATGACGTGGCTGGCGCAGCGCGGCGTGCTGCAGCGCACCGCCCGTCGGCGCGACGAGTGGCGGTTCTCCGACCGCGTCGCCGCGCTCGTGCCAGGTACGGTCTAGCGGTCTACCAGGTGTTCTCGGGGCGTTTGGCGGCGTAGGTCGCCGCGCGCCCGGAGCAGATCATCAGCTGGACCTGGTGGAAGATCATCAGCGGCACGATCACCAGCCCCGCTCCCCCGCTGAACAGCACCGCGGCGATGGGCAGCCCGGAGGCCAGCGACTTCTTCGTGCCGCAGAACTGGATGGCCACCTGGTCGCCGTAGTCGAAGCCGAGGTGGCGGGCGGTGAAGGAGGTCAGCCAGAGCATGCCGTAGACGGCGACGACCGAGCCGACGCAGATGCCCACGATCGCCACCCACGACACCGAACTCCACACGCCCATCACGATCCCCTCGGAGAACGCCACGTACACGACCAGCCCGATGGAGATCTTGTCCACGTAACTGGTCGGCTTCGCGCCGGCGACCTTCGACACCCCGGGCACGTTGCGCAGCACCTGGCCGGCGACGAACGGGGCGAGCAGCTGCAGGGCGATGTTGACGAACACGGAGGTGTCGATGTGCAGGCCGCCGTCGGCACCGCTCATCAGCAGAAGGACCAGTACCGGGGTGGCGAAGACGCCGATGAGGTTCGACGCCGAGGCACTGACGATCGCGCCGGGGATGTTGCCGCGCGCGATGGAGGTGAACGCCACCGAGGACTGCACCGTGGACGGCACGAGGCACAGGAAGAGGATGCCCTGGTAGAGCTCGTCGCCGATGGCGTACTTCAGCGGGGTGAGCGCCAGCCCGATCAGCGGGAAGACCACGAAGGTGAACGCCAGGATCAGCAGGTGAAGGCGCCAGTGCTTCAGCCCGTTGAGCGCCTCGCGGGTCGACAGCCGTGCACCGTAGAGGAAGAACAGCAGGCCGATGGCGATCTTCACGACCCAGTCCATCACCTCGGCGAAACCGTCGCGCGCCGGGAAGATGAGGGCGAGCACCACACCGAGGACGATCAGCACGATCAACAGGTCCGGACGATATCCCACGATACGGTTGATGAAGTTCCTCATGGTGGGACAGTCTAGAGGACGGTCGCCCCGCGCACGGCGTCCCTCCCCGCGTAGGACGCCGCGGCACCGCGCGAGCGCACCGCCAGGCTGCCCGCCGCCGTGGCGACCGCCGCGGCGTCCGCCAACGACTCCCCCTCCGCCAACGCTGCGGCCAGCGTGCCGCAGAAGGCGTCGCCCGCACCGGTGGTGTCCACCACGTCCCCGGCCGGCACCGGCGCGACCTCGGTGCGTCCCGCGCCCTCGTGGAGCACCGCACCGCGGGCGCCGAGGGTGACCACCACCGAGCGGGCCAGGTCGCTGAGGTCGCCGAGCGCCTCCGCCTCGTACTCGTTGAGGACCAGCGGGTCCGCCGCGGCCAACAGGTCCCGGTCGCGGGTGGTGACCGGTGCGAGGTTCAGCACGAGCCGGGCGCCCAGGCGTTCGGCCAGGCCCGGCAGCGCCGCGGAGTGCTCCGGGGTGAGCTCCCCCTGGGCGAGCAGGACGTCCGCGGAGCCGTCGGCCTGCGCCGCAGGGTCGGTGAGCTCGTTGGCGCCCGAGGTCACCACGATGATGTTCTCCCCGTCGGGGTCGTTCATGATGAACGCCCGGCCCGTCGGCGCCTCCCCGGTGCGCGCGACCGCCGAGACGTCCACCCCGGCGTCGTCGAGGCCGGTGAGGGCGGTGTCGCCGTCGGCGTCCTGCCCCACGGTGGCCAGCAGGACGACCCGGGCGTCCTGCCCCTGCTGGTAGCGCGCGACCGCGACGGCCTGGTTCGCCCCCTTACCGCCCAGGGCCTGCCCGTTCGGCGCGGCGATCACCGTCTCCCCCGCCGACGGGAACCTGTCGACACCGACGAAGGTGTCCATGTTGACGCTGCCGCACACCACCACGGTGCCGGATGCTGTACCCAGTCTGTTCATGGGCACCGATCCTAACCGTGGTGGCCGCGGCAGGGTGTCACTCCTTGGTCATGTTGAGGATGATCGTGGAGTCCGACGGGACCGTGGTGCCGGGTGCGGGCTCGATCGAGGTGACGGTCCAGTTGTTGTACAGGACCGGCATGGCCCGCGAGGGGTCCACGGACGTGGGGTTGACCCCGGTGAAGCCGTCGCCGGTCAGTCGCTCGTAGGCGAGCTGGGCATTCATGCCCTCGAGCCCCTCGGGGATGACCAGGTCCTCCACCGGGGCGGCCTCCGAGGTGGCGGCAGGGACGTCGGCCTGTTCGACAGCGGGGGACGCTTCCTCGGGGGTCTGGGTGACGACCTGGGTGACCGTCTCCGGGGCGGCGGAGTCGTCGGAGCTGTCACCGCATGCGGTGAGTCCGAGGGTGGTGGCTGCGGCAACGGCGGTGGCGACGACGAACCGTGAACGAAGGGGCATGGTGGATTCTCCTGCCTCGAATGATTTCTGAATAGTAGGCGCAGGATCGAGACGGAAGGATATTTTGTTCGCAAATGGGAATGGGGGGCGTATAGCGGCAGCTCCGGAGTACCCCCGGGGGTGTGCAGAGGTCTGGTGTCCCCTGTGACGCAGCAACCCCCAGGTCGGTGCGACCGGCCTGGGGGGTGCTGCGTGAGTTTGTCGCCTGGGGCTGTTCGGCTAGCTGTCGTCGCGGGACGCCACGGCGCGGCGGGCCGCGTCCAGGTCCAGCTCGACCGGGACGGACGGCGCGGAGTCGTGGCCGCCGCATCCGCCGCCGCACCCATTGCCGCAGCCGTCTCCGCAGCCACCGGAGGTCTCGGCACCGTCGGCGCTGTCGGCGCTGTCCTTCTTGCCTGAGGAGCAGCAGCCCGCCGCAGCACGCGTCTGCTCGGCCTGCTGCGCCTTGGCGTGGTCGATCTTCGCCAGGGTCTGCGCGGCCAGTGCCGCGCCCACACCGATGAGGAACAGTGCGCCGACGACCAGCAGCGCCGTGACGGCCCACAGCCAGCCGCCCTGCAGGCTGACCACGCCCGCGGCGATCAGTGCCACGCCGGCTCCCGCCCAGGTGGGGCCGGCGATCCGGTGGCCGGTGTCCCACATCTCCCGGTTCTTGCGCACCTCCGGGATGCGCAGGCCCACCCACCGGTTGCCCGGCAGTTTCCCGGTGACGGCGAGCACACCGGTGACCAGCACGGCGACACCCAGGACGGACAGCAGGACAGAGAGAACGATCATGGTGACCAGTCTATTACAATGACTGGACATGACTAACTCCAGCGAGTCCACCTCCCACCGATACACCCCGCAACTCGCCGGCGACATCGAAAGTCGCTGGCAGGGGTACTGGCGGGACAACGGCACCTTCAACGCGCCGAACCCGGTAGGCGACCTCGCTGAGGAGGGCGCCGACCTGCAGGGGTCCGAGAAGCTCTTCGTCCAGGACATGTTCCCCTACCCCTCCGGCGTGGGCCTGCACGTCGGCCACCCGCTGGGCTACATCGCCACCGACGTCTACGCCCGGTTCAACCGGATGCTCGGACGCAACGTGCTGCACACCCTCGGCTACGACGCCTTCGGCCTGCCCGCCGAGCAGTACGCCGTGCAGACCGGCACGCACCCGCGCACCACCACCAGCGCGAACATCGACAACATGGAGCGTCAGCTGGGACGCCTCGGCCTGGGCCACGACCGCCGCCGCGTGGTCGCCACCACCGACACCGACTTCTACCGCTGGACCCAGTGGATCTTCCTGCAGATCTACAACTCCTGGTTCGACGTGGAGGCCCAGAAGGCCCGCCCCATCAGCGAACTCGAGGCGAAGCTCGCCGCCGAGCGGGACGACTGGGCCGACCTGGACGCCGCCGCGCAGCAAGCCGAACTCGACGCGCACCGCCTGGTCTACCGCTCCAACTCCACCGTGAACTGGTGTCCCGGGCTCGGCACCGTGCTCGCCAACGAGGAGGTCACCGCCGACGGACGCTCCGAGCGCGGTAACTTCCCCGTGTTCCGCAAGCGCCTGTCGCAGTGGATGATGCGCATCACCGCCTACTCCGACCGCCTGCTCGACGACCTCGAGGACCTCGACTGGCCCGACAAGGTCAAGTCCATGCAGCGCAACTGGATCGGACGCTCCCGCGGCGCCGAGGTCGACTTCGCCGTCTCCCTGGCCGGGCCGAAGTCCGAGGCCCGGATCCGCGTGTTCACCACCCGCCCCGACACGCTCTTCGGCGCGTCCTACATGGTGCTCGCCCCCGAGCACGAGCTCGTCGACGCGCTCGTCGCCGGGGCGTCCTACGCCGACGGCGTCGACCCGCGCTGGACGTACGGCGCGGCGACACCGGCGGACGCAGTGGCGTCCTACCGGGCCGCGATCGCGGCCAAGACCGACCTGGAACGCCAGGAGAGCAAGGAGAAGACCGGTGTCTTCACCGGCGCCTACGCCACCAACCCGGTCAACGGCGCGCAGGTCCCCGTGTTCATCGCCGACTACGTGCTCACCGGCTACGGCACCGGCGCGATCATGGCCGTGCCCGGCCACGACGAGCGCGACCACGAGTTCGCCACCGTCTTCGGCCTGCCCGTCACCGAGGTCGTCTCCGGCGGCGACGTCCCCGTCACAGAGGCCGCGTACACCGGCGACGGCACGCTGGTGAACTCCGCCAACGACGACGGCCTCGACCTCAACGGCCAGGACAAGGCCGCCGCCATCGAGACCACCATCGAGTGGCTCGCCGGCCGCGGCCTCGGCGAGGAGAAGATCCAGTACAAGCTGCGCGACTGGCTCTTCGCCCGCCAGCGCTACTGGGGCGAGCCCTTCCCCGTCGTCTACGACGCCGACGGAGTCGCCCACGCGCTGCCCGAGTCCATGCTGCCCGTCGAGCTCCCCGAGGTCGAGGACTACAAGCCCGTCAGCTTCGACCCCGACGACGCCTCCTCCGAGCCGCAGCCGCCGCTGGCCAAGGCCAAGGAATGGGTCGAGGTCACCCTGGACCTCGGCGACGGCGAGCAGACCTACTGGCGCGACACCAACGTGATGCCCCAGTGGGCCGGGTCCTCCTGGTACCAGCTGCGCTACATCGACCCGACGAACTCCGAGGCGCTCGTCGACATCGACAACGAGCGCTACTGGACGGGTCCGCGCGAGGGTGCGCCGTCCGGCGGCGTGGACCTCTACGTCGGTGGCGTCGAGCACGCCGTGCTGCACCTGCTCTACAGCCGTTTCTGGCACAAGGTGCTCTTCGACCTCGGCCACGTCTCGTCCTACGAGCCGTACCACCGGCTCTACAACCAGGGCTACATCCAGGCCTACGCCTACACCGACGCCCGCGGCGTGTACGTGCCCGCCGACGAGGTCGAGGAGAAGGACGGCACGTTCTACTTCAACGGCGAGGAGGTTACCCAGGAGTACGGCAAGATGGGCAAGTCCCTGAAGAACGCCGTCTCCCCCGACGAGATCTGCGACAACTACGGCGCCGACACCCTGCGCGTCTACGAGATGTCGATGGGTCCGCTGGACACCTCCCGTCCCTGGGCGACGAAGGACGTCGTCGGTGCGCAGCGCTTCCTGCAGCGCGCCTGGCGACTCGTGGTCGACGAGGCCACCGGCGAGTCCGCGGTGGCCGGTGACACCGTCTCCCTCACCGACGACGACCAGCGGGCCCTGCACCGCACCGTCGCCGGTGTGCACGACGACTACGCCAACCTGCGTGACAACACCGCCGTCGCCAAGCTCATCGAGTACGTCAACCACCTGACCAAGGCCTACACCGGGGCATCCGTCCCGCGGGCCGCCGTGGAACCGCTGGTGCTGATGATGGCGCCGGTGGCCCCGCACATCGCCGAGGAGATGTGGTCCCGGCTGGGCCACTCCACCTCCCTGTCGCACGCCGACTTCCCGTCCTGGGACGAGGCGTGGCTCGTGGACGACACCGTGGAGCTGCCCGTCCAGGTCATGGGCAAGGTGCGCGGCCGCGTGACCGTGGCCGCCGACGCCTCACGCGAGGACGTGGAGGCCGCCGCGCTGGCGGAACCGAACGTCGCCTCCCACGTGGAGGGCAAGACCGTGGCGAAGATCATCGTGGTGCCGGGCAAGATGGTGAACATCGTGGCGAAGTAGGCCCGCGGCTCGGGGGGTCGGGGGTTGGGGGTCCCCCGGGCACGATGCGGAAAAGTCGCCCGCCCAGGTAGCGAATCGGGCTGATTCGCTACCTGGGCGGGCGACTATTCTGATCCAGGCGACTCCGAACCTGGCTGCCCTGATCCTGGGGAGCGCCTGAGGCCGTGGCTCAGTGGTTGGTGATGAGGGGAACCGGGAGCGTGGTGAAGATGATCAGGAAGAACGGGATCAGCCACCACAGGGTGCCCATGAACGGCTGCCACCACTGGTAGCGGCGCCACTTGCGCAGCACCACGAGGCCCGCGACGATCGGGCCGAAGAGGGCGATGACCGTGGGGATGATGCGCGCGGCGGTGTCCCCCACCGTCTGGTCGAGGACGAACCAGGCGAGGATGGTGACCACCGGGAAGGCGATCGCCAGCTGCCAAGCCTGTTTCACCGACGTGCGCCGGTCCAGGTCCTCGAGGTGGTCGAGGGGGTCGGGCTTCTCGGGGTAACCGGAATTAGTGTGCTCAGCGGACATGATGCCCCCAAGTCTAGTCCCTGACGGGGTGAGGCCCGTCAGACGGGACTGACCAGCACCGGTGCCGGCGAGTGCGCCAGCAACTGGTTGGTCGACGGTCCGATGAAGACCCGGTTGAAGGCGCCGAGCACGGAGGACCCGACCACCAGGATCTCGCCCTTCTTCCAGTGCACGTCGTCCATCGCGCCGCTCCAGCCGGGGCCGGAACCGACCTCCACCGAGACCCGCAGGTCCGGGTGACGCTCCTCGGCACGTTCACGGCCACGTCCCAGGATGTCGAGCGCCTGGTTACGCCAGCGTTCATCGGCCTCGGCGGCGTCGGGGAACGGTGTGAGGGTGGGGTACATCGACGCCCCGGTCGGGCTGAAGGCGACCAGGCGCAGTGGCACGCCCCACCGGGAGGCGAGGTCGGCGGCCTTGCGCAGTGCCTGGTGGGACTGCTCGTTGTCCACGTAGGCGCAGCTGACACGGGTGACACCGTGCTTCGACAACGTCGGGGTGCGCGGGACCGTGAGCACCGGCAGCGGGGCGCAGTGCAGGAGCGCGTCCGTGGTGGATCCGGCCCGGAACCGGCCGACGGGGCCACCGGAGGTGCCGAAGCGCGACCCGACCACGATGAGGTCGGCACTGAACTCCTCCGCGGAGCGGATCAGTGCGGTGGTCTCGGAGTGGCTGTGGAGCAGCTCGTCGCTGTCGTCGATCATCGACTCCGGGACCCCGGCCTCGGTGAGGGCGGTACGGGCCGCCGCGTGGCACGCGGTGGACTCCGCCGCGGCCCATTCCTCGAACCGGCGGACGGCGTCGGCGTCTGCGGCATCCACCCGGTCGACCCCTTCGGGCCAGATCCGGGGGATCACCGTGACCGGCTTCACGCTGATCTCGGCGGTGCGGGACAGCCAGGAGACGAAGGACGCGGTGTCGGTACCGGTGCTCGTCGAGTCACCGTCGGGGTCGCCGTCCGGCCGCCAGGCCAGCAGCACGCGCAGCGGATCCACCGACTACTTCTCCCCCATGCGACGGGAGTCGAAGACCTCCATGCCGGCCTCCAGCGTGGGGATGAAGTCCTCCACACGCTCCAGCTGGTCGGGCTCGAGGACCGAGAGGATGTTCGCCATCTGCTTGTCCCGCTCGTCGCCGATGCGGGTCAGCTCGGTCCTGCCGAGGTCCGTGAGCTTCACGCGCACGCCGCGGCGGTCGCTCACGTCGCGGACGCGGGACACCAGGCCGAGCGACTCGAGGTGGTTGATCGCGTTGGATGCGGTGGGCATCCGGATCGACTCCAGGTCGGCGATCTGGCTGATGCGCAGGGCACCGTGGGTCTGGAGGTTCATCATGATGGAGAGTTGTGCAGTGCTGATGCTGGACTGCGTCGTCTGGCGGAAGTACAGGAGGTACATTCGCGTGACGACGGGCCGCAGGCGCTGCGCGACTTCAGACGGGGTAGCTGTCATGACACCAACCTACCGTGCTTTGCATCCGAAAGGTATACTGCTACCACCTTTAGGTTTGTGAACTTCCTTAACATGTTCAGCTCCGGGCAGGTCAGAGGGGCTACCGGGGACCCCTGAAATGGTGTGGTCACCCCTGCGAGATAAAGGTCTCGAGGTCTGCACGCCCCCGGTCGTCGGGCTGCTGGATACGCGGGGATTTCATCAGGTAGGTGGACGCGGGGTCGACGGGTCCGCCCAGGCCACGGTCCTTGGCGATCTTGGCGGCGCGCACGGCGTCGATGATGATGCCGGCGGAGTTCGGGGAGTCCCACACCTCCAGCTTGTACTCCAGGCTGATCGGCGCGTCGCCGAAGGCGCGGCCCTCCAGGCGGATGAACGCCCACTTGCGGTCGTCGAGCCACTGGACGTAGTCGGACGGGCCGATGTGCACGTTGCGGTCGTCGGTCTTGCCGGCGAGCGCGCCGGTGAGGTTCGACGTCACCGCCTGGGTCTTGGACACCTTCTTGGACTCGAGCCGGTCGCGTTCGAGCATGTTCTTGAAGTCCATGTTGCCGCCGACGTTGAGCTGGTAGGTGCGGTCGACGGTCACGCCGCGCTCCTCGAAGAGCCGGGCGAGGACGCGGTGGGTGATCGTCGCGCCGACCTGGCTCTTGATGTCGTCGCCGACGATCGGGACGCCGGCGTCCTCGAACTTCTTCGCCCACTCCGGGTCGCTGGCGATGAAGACCGGCAGGGCGTTGACGAAGGCGACGCCGGCGTCGATGGCGCACTGGGCGTAGAACTTGTCGGCCTCGTCGGAGCCGACCGGCAGGTAGGACACGAGGACGTCCGCGCCGGTCTCGCGCAGGTGCGCGACGACCTCGTCGTGGGTGGCGTCCGGCTCGGCCGACTCCTCGATGGTCTCGCGGTAGTACTTGCCGAGGCCGTCGGCGGTGTGGCCGCGGCGCACGGTGATGCCCAGTTCCGGGAGGTCGCAGATCTTGATCGTGCAGTTCTGGCCGGACTCGGTGGCAGCGGCGACGTCCTTGCCGACCTTGTCGGCGTCCACGTCGTAGGCGGCGACCAGTTCGATGTCACGCACGTGGTAGTCGCCGAAGCGGACGTGCATGAGCCCGGGGACGGTGTCGTCGTCGGGGGTGTCCTTGTAGAACTCGAGGCCCTGGAGCAGGGATGTCGCGCAGTTGCCGATGCCGGCGATGGCCAGCTTGATGGTGTTGGTGTCCTGAGAACTCATGGGTCCGGACGTTAGCCCTGCCGCTCGGGAAAAACACTGCCTGACGTGGGATGCAGTGGTACTTGACCGGTCAACACCGGGTCTTGACCGATTCACCTCGTCGGGCACGCCGTGTCCGCGGCACGGGATAGGATGGCCCCATCATGTCGACCACCGTGCAGCCCGTCCACACCGTCTCCCACGACCTGGACCGCCGTAGGACGCTCCGCGCCCTGCGTCGCGGCGAACGTCGTCGCGCCGACGTCTGCGACGCCGACCGGGGCCTGCGGTCCTCCGCCGAGGTCCTCGGCGTACGTGCCGGCCGGCCGTGCCCGGTCTGCGGTGCCGAGGATCTGCGCGAGAGCATGTGGGTCCACGGTGCGGCAATGGGGGAAAAGTCCGGAACGGCGCGTAGTCTTTCGGAGATCAGCGCTATCCTCGCTACCCTGTTTCCTGACGGCGTCGCGCGGTCTGCTAAGGACCGTGCCGACGCGGACCCTGCCGGAGGATCCGGGAGCGGGGTGGCCGTCCACACGGTGGAGGTCTGCCTGCGCTGCGGATGGAACCATCTGATCAGGGAAGACATGTACGGTGCCGGTAATTCCAGTACGGAGAGAACAGCCACGTGACTAACGACTCGACCACCCCCAACGACTCCACGAAGCGTCAGCGCACCCGCACACGCAAGCCGGTGTGGGGCCGTCTCTTCGCCTCCGTGGCGGCAGTCCTGGCCGTGCTCATCGTGGTACCGCTGGTGACGTTCTTCGCCGCCTACTCGGTGACGAAGGTGCCGCAGCCCGAGGAGCTGGTGAACAACCAGATCTCCCAGATCTTCGCCAACGACGGCACCACCGAGCTGGCGCGTATCGTCCCGCCGGAGGGCAACCGCCAGAACGTGGACATCGAGGAGATCCCGGAGCACGTGCGGGACGCCGTCCTCGCCGCGGAGGACCGCGACTTCTACGACAACCCCGGCTTCTCCGTCACCGGCTTCGGGCGTGCCGCCCTCGGCCAGCTCACCGGTGAGGACGCCGGCGGTGGTTCCACCATCACGCAGCAGTACGTGAAGAACGCCGTCGTCGGTGACGAGCGCAGCCTGGTCCGTAAGGGCAAGGAGCTGGTGATCTCGTCGAAGATGTCGCGCGAGTGGTCGAAGGACGAGATCCTCGAGGCCTACCTCAACACCATCTACTTCGGACGCAACGCCTACGGCATCTCCGCGGCGTCGCGCGCCTACTTCAACAAGCCGATCCAGGAGCTCTCCCCCGCCGAGGGTGCGGTGCTCGCCGCGTCGATCCAGCGGCCCAGCCAGCTGGACCCGTGGACCAACCGTCCCGAGGCCGAGGAGCGGTGGAACTACGTCGCCGACGGCCTGGTCAACATGGACACCATCTCCCAGCAGGAACGCGACGAGATGGTCTCCCCCGAGGTCATCGACCCCGCCCAGGTGGACTCCGGTTCCGTGGCGGAGGGCACCAACGGTCTGATCAAGAGCCAGGTGCTCGCCGAGCTCAACGCCAACGGCATCACCGAGGAGGCCGTGAACACCGGCGGGCTGAAGATCACCACGACGATCGACGCCAACCACCAGAGCGCGATGGTGGAGAACGTGCACAGCGCGATGGAGGCGCAGGCCGACACCGTGCGTTCGGCCGGCGTCTCGATCGACCCGAACACCGGTGGTGTGCGCGCCTACTACGGTGGCGACGACCCCACGGGACTCGACTGGGCGAACGCGGGTCTGCAGACCGGTTCGACCTTCAAGATCTTCACCATGGCAGCCGCGGTCGAGCAGGGCATCCCCACCTCGACGAACTACGACTCCTCCCCCGTCACCACCGGCGCGACCGAGGTGAACAACGTGGAGGGTGCGTCCTGCGGTAGCTGCTCGATGGCAGAGGCGCTCAAGCGCTCCCTCAACACCTCCTTCATCCGCGTGGCCCGCGACCTGGACAACGGTCCGCAGGACGTCGCGGACATGGCGCACCGCCTCGGTGTCGCCGAGGAGCTGCCGGGCATCGGCGAGACGCTCCGCGAGAACGGTGACACGCCGTACGAGGGCATCACCCTGGGGCAGTACCAGTCCCGTCCGATCGACATGGCGTCGGCGCTGGCGACCCTGACCAACCACGGTCAGTACATCCCCGCCCACTTCGTCTGGAAGGTCGAGACCTCCGAGGACGAGATGCTGCTGGACAACACGAACATGGAGTCCACCCAGGTCGTCCAGCCCGAGGTCGCCGACGAGGTGATCGCGGCCATGGGCCCGATCGCCGCCTACTCCAACAACCACTCCCTCGCCGGTGGTCGTCCCAGCGCGGCGAAGACCGGTACCGCCCAGCTGGGCGACACCGGGCAGAACAAGGACGCCTGGATGATCGGTTCGACGCCGCAGCTGGCGACGGCCGTGTGGATCGGCGACACCGACGGCCAGCCCCTGGTCGACGCACGCTACGGCGGTTCGATGTACGGCTCGCAGTCGCCGTCGGACATCTGGCAGGGCTACATGGACGAGGCGCTCGTGAACGAGCCGATCGAGCAGTTCGACGGCTCCGTCCCGGTCGTCCAGGACCCGCAGGCCGGTTCCTCGGGAACCGGTGGCGGCGAGTCCTCCGCGGGTGACGAGGCCTCCGCGGGCACCGGCGGCGGCGACGACGAGGACTCCGCCGACACCGCACCGGAGAGCGGCGGTGGCACGGGTACCGGCGACGGCCAGGACACCGACATCGGCCGGATGATCGACGACTTCCTCAACAACCTCTGATGACCAGCACCGAGCTGCTGGTCACCATGGGCAGCGTCTTCATCGGGTTCCTCCTGTTCGGCGGATCCTTCGCCAGCTTCATGGCGAAGCGCCGTCCTGCGGTGGTGTGGGGGTTGTTCGGCGCCGCGATCGTGTTCATCACCCTGATCCCGGTGTTGATCGCCGTGTTCTGGGCCACGGCGGGCCCAGCCTGACTTGGGCAAACAGGGTGTGGCGTGTATCCTGAGCAGGTTGCTGACGCAACGAACCCTCCTGCCGCATCCATTCCCGGATACGGCCGAAAAAACACTAGACCACAGGAGGTGATGAGGTCCGTGCGTCAATACGAGATGATGATTATCATCGACCCGTCACAGGATGAGCGCACCGTTTCCCCGTCCCTGGACAAGTTCCTCGAGACGGTCCGCAAGGAGAACGGTACGGTCGACAAGGTTGATATCTGGGGCAAGCGTCGCCTGGAGTACCCGATCAACAAGCAGGAAGAGGGCATCTACGCTGTCGTCGACCTGAACTGTGAGTCGGCCACCGTCCAGGAGCTCGACCGCGTTCTGAACCTGAACGAGATCATCATGCGCACGAAGGTTCTGCGCAAGGACGCCAAGTAGGCGTCTTCACGACATCTGCATCAACGTCGAACCGACACCGACTGACACAGACTGACAGGAGAAACTGACATGGCACAGGGAGACACCCCGATCACCGTCGTCGGAAATCTCGTCGCGGACCCCGAGCTGAGGTACACCCCCAGCGGATCCGCCGTCGCGAACTTCCGAGTGGCCTCCACGCCGCGCCGGTATGATTCCCAGTCGAACCAGTGGGTGGACGGCGAAGCGCTGTTCCTCCAATGCAACGTGTGGCGCCAGGCGGCCGAGAACGTGGCGAACTCGCTCACCAAGGGTGACCGGGTCATCGTCAACGGCCGTCTGCGGCAGCGCTCCTACGAGACCCGCGAGGGCGAGAAGCGCACCGTGTTCGAGGTCGAGGCCGACGAGGTCGGCCCGTCCCTGAAGTACGCCACGACCCAGGTCACCAAGACCCCCCGTCAGGGTGGGAACTTCGGTGGCCAGCAGGCCCCGCAGGGCGGCGGCCAGGCCGGTAACCAGGGTGGCTTCGGTGGTAACCGTGGCCAGGGTGGTTTCGGTGGTCAGCAGGGAAACCAGGGTGGTCAACCCAACCAGGGCTACGGCGGCGGTAACGCCGGTGGCCAGGGTGGGTTCGGCGGGCGTAACGCCGCGTCGGACGATGACCCGTGGAACTCCGCTCCGCAGTCCGGTTTCGACGGCGGCGACGAACCGCCGTTCTGATCTGTCGTGTGAGTCAACCCCAGATCCTCCCGGATCTACCGAAACCATGAAAGGCTACGGATCATGAAGCTGATCCTCACCGCCGCCGTCGACAACCTCGGTGTCCCTGGTGACATCGTCGAGGTCAAGGCCGGCTACGGACGCAACTTCCTGCTGCCGCGCGGCTACGCCATCACCGCCACCCGTGGCGCTGAGCGTCAGGTGGAGAACATCCGCCGTGCACAGCAGGACAAGGTCATCCGCGACCTGGACCACGCTCGCGAGGTCAAGGACGAGATCGACCGCCTGAACAACGTCACGGTCACCGTGCGCACCTCGGACAAGGGCAAGCTGTTCGGCTCTGTCACCGCCGAGGACGTCGCCGCCGCCGTGAAGGCTGCCGGCGGACGCGATCTCGACAAGCGCTCCATCGTCCTCGATCAGGGTGACGTCAAGGCGACCGGTTCCTACAACGTCGACGTGAAGCTGCACTCGCAGGTTGTCGCGTCGCTGAACTTCAAGGTCGTCGCAGAGAAGTAGTTCTCCGCTCGCCACAGCGCTGCAGAAGCCCCGAGAGGATCTGTGGACACCCCCGGCCTAGACACCCGGGGTTCGCCGGCTTAGACACCCGGTTCCCGTGTCCGCGACATCCTGGCTTCCCCGCGGCTCAGGCGACGAACGCCACCATCTGTAAGACAACAGCACAGTCTGAAGGGCCCGCGCCCGGTCGTCACGACCGGTCGACGGGCCCTTCGGCATGTCCGGGGCCGGTGGGGGCGGTTCCCGGGACGACCCGCACGACGGACCGCGGGGATTGTGCACAGGACTTCCGGGCCCTGTGGACAACTGTGGATAACTTGGTCGAAACATGTGCTAAATATGGCCCCATCGGCCATCGCGCTGACCTCGGGTTATGCTCTGAGGCGCTCCGCTGGCCTGCGGCAACCGGAGTTGTCCACTGGAAGTCGACGGCCATAATGCGGACCAAGAGCCCTGTGACCGGCATGAACGCGAATACTCGCAGGTCAGCGCAATCCTTGTCCACAAGTTGTCCACAGGGCCAACAGGCAATTCCCCCACAGGTGCACATTCAGTGCACAAGTGATCCACACGGCCTGTGGACAACTCTGTGGAGACGGTCCCGCCACCGCCCCCACGTGGGCGTCCGTGGGCGTTGTGCACAGGTCGGAGCACGCCCTCGGGGAATGTCGCCTGAGGGGGTTAGAATCATGGGCATGAGTACACCGGAGCGGGCACGCGACAGTTTCGCCGACGACGCAGGGGCCGTGCCGCTGCCGCCGGAGCCCGACCAGTGGGACGGGCCTGCAACGCAGGACGCCCCGGGCGCGGGGCGTGGCAGCGCCCCGGGAGGAGGACAGGGAGGGGGACAGGGCGGCTACCGCCGCCGCGGCGGAGCGTCCAACGAGGGGGGCGCCTTCGCCGAGCCGCGGCAGATGCCGCAGAACACCGAGGCGGAGATGGGCGTCCTCGGCGGCATGATGCTGAGCAAGGACGCCATCGCCGACGTCGTCGAGCGGCTGCGTCCGGACGACTTCTACCGTCCCGCCCACCGGACGATCTACGAGACGATGCTCGAGCTGTACGGCGAGGGCATGGAGGTCGACCCGGTGATCCTCGCCGGGCGTCTGGACAACAACGCCATCCTGGACAGCGTGGGCGGGGCTCCGTACCTGCACGAGCTGTCGTCGAAGGTGCCCACCGCGGCGAACGCGGGCTACTACGCCGACCTGGTCTCGGAGAAGGCCGTCCTGCGCCGCCTGGTGTCCGCCGGCACGAGGATCGTGCAGTACGGCTACTCCGGCCTGGAGGGCAACGAGCTGGAGAGCGTGGTGGACCGCGCGCAGCAGGAGATGTTCAACATCACCAACGAGTCCGCCTCGGAGGACTACATGGTGCTCCAGGACCTGCTGGAGTCCACCATGGACGAACTGGACGCCCTGGAAAACGGGGACGGTCAGGGCGAGGGTGTGATGACCGGGTTCAGCGAGCTCGACGAGATGACCAACGGCCTGCGTGGCGGGCAGATGATCATCGTCGCGGCCCGTCCCGGTGTGGGCAAGTCCACGCTGGCCATGGACTTCATGCGCTCGGTGTCGGTCCAGCAGAACCGTGCCTCGGTGCTGTTCTCGCTGGAGATGAGCAAGTCCGAGGTGATGATGCGCGTGTTCTCCGCGGAGGCGGAGGTGCCGTTGTCCGTGATGCGCGGCGGCAAGATGGTCGACTCGCAGTGGGACAAGCTGACCCAGCGGGTCACCGCGATCGAGAACGCCCCGATCTACATCGACGACTCGCCGAACCTCACGATGACGGAGATCCGGGCGAAGGCCCGCCGGCTCAAGCAGAAGCACGACCTGGGGCTCATCGTGGTCGACTACCTGCAGCTGATGAGTTCGGGCAAGAAGGTCGAGTCACGTCAGCAGGAGGTGTCGGAGTTCTCCCGTCAGCTGAAGCTGCTGGCCAAGGAGGTCGACGTCCCCCTGGTCGCGATCTCGCAGCTGAACCGTGGTGTGGAGTCCCGTGGCGACGACGCGTTGCCGCGCGTGTCCGACCTGCGTGAGTCCGGTTCGCTGGAGCAGGACGCCGACATCGTGCTGCTGATCAACCGTCCGGACGCGCAGAACCGTGACCATGAGCGTGCTGGCGAGGCCGACCTGATCCTGGCGAAGCACCGTGGTGGTCCGATCGGCACCGTGCAGGTCGCCCACCAGCTGCACTACTCGAAGTTCTCCGACCTGAGCAGGGGAGTCTAGGGGGCCGGACTACTCCTCGAACTGGCCGGCGAGGGTGCTCAGGATCCCGTCCAGGGTCTCGGCCTGCTCGTCGCTGAGTACGTCGAACATGAGACGCCGCACCGAGGCGACGTGGGACGGGGCGGCATCGCGGATGGTGGACAGGCCCTGGTCGGTGAGCACGACGAAGGCGCCGCGTCCGTCGGAGTTGCAGGTCTCCTTCGCCAGCAGGCCCCGGTTCATCATGCGGGTGATCTGGTGGGAGAGGCGTGAACGGTCCCAGGTCAGCCGGTCGGCGAGCAGCGCCATGCGCATCTTGTGCTCGGGGGCCTCGGACAGGTTCACCAGTACCTCGTAGTCGGCCATGGACAGGCCGGTGTCGCGTTGCAGGTCACGTGCCAGTGCGGAGTCCATGCGCCGTGCCACGGACAGCCACGAGCGCCACAGGTGCTGTTCGGACTCGGAGAGCCAGGGGGCGGTCGGTGCGGTCTTGCCGTTCGTCATGGTGACCATTGAACCACAATCGGCGGGTAGTTGACACATCAACTACATCGGCCTACGCTGGCGTCCGTAACGCACCCCACCAAGGAGAAAATCATCATGAGCAGCGTCAACGACTTCGCCGGCAGCTACACCATCGACCCGGCACACTCCGAGATCGGCTTCACCGCCCGTCACGCGATGGTCACCAAGGTCCGCGGTTCCTTCACCGACTTCACCGGTTCCGCCACCACGGAGGAGGGGCTGGGCAATGCCTCGATCTCCGTGGAGATCCAGGCCGGTTCGCTGGACACCCGCAACGCCGACCGCGACGGCCACGTGAAGTCCGCGGACTTCTTCGACGTGGAGACCTACCCCACGATCACCTTCACCTCCACCGGGGTCGAGGCCGAGGGCGACGACCACCTCCTGGTCACCGGTGACCTCACCATCAAGGACGTCACCAAGTCGGTCACCGTGGACTTCGAGTTCGACGGCGAGGTCACCGATCCCTGGGGCAACAGCCGCGTGGGCTTCGAGGGTTCCACCGAGATCAACCGCAGCGACTTCGGCCTGACCTGGAACGCCCCCCTGAAGAGCGACGGCGTGCTGGTCTCCGAGAAGATCAAGCTGAACTTCGACGTCTCGGCCACGAAGAACGCGTGACCGCCTGACGAATCGTCCGCGGTGGCCTAGCATCGCGGACATGACTTCTGTGACGTCCGGCCCGACCTCGGGCCACGGTGCGCGCACCGCCGGCCTCCTCGTCTTCGCCGGGGGAGCGGCGGGCGCGTTCCTGCGGTGGACGTTCACCGTGGACACCGGTGTGACCGGATCCCTGTGGCCCCTCCTGGTCGTGAACCAGGTAGGGGCCTTCGTCATGGGCATGCTCGTCGGGGCGCTGCCGTTCGTCCGGGACGTCGGACGCAACGGCGCCCCCGGGCGTCGCGAGCGCCTGCGGCTCACGCTCGGCACCGGCCTGCTCGGCGGGTTCACGTCCTACTCGGCGATCGCCGCGGCGACCGTACAGGACGCCGGGGGCCTGCTCGGGCCGGTCGTCTACCTGGTCGGCACGGTCGTCCTGGGGCTGCTGCTCGCCCGCGCGGGGCTGTGGTGCGGGGAACGCCTCGTGCCCGGTGAGGGGAGGGCGGCGGCATGACCGGGGAGGTGTCCCTCGTCGCGGCATTGCTCGTCGCCCTCGGCGGCGGGTCCGGGGCGTGGCTGCGGTGGCGGTTGGACGCGGCGATCTCGCGTCGCTCCCGCGGCGACCTGCTCCTCGGGCTGCTGGTGGTCAACACCGCCGGCTCGTTGGCGCTGGGTGCGCTCTACGGACTGAGCGACAGCTGGTGGCTGATCGCCCTGGTGGGCACCGGACTCTGCGGCGGTTTCACCACCTTCTCCAGTGCCTCGGTGGACGCGGTGGGGTTGCTGCGTGGCGGCCGCGTGCTGCCGGCGGTGGTGTCGGTGGTGGCCATGGCGGTCCTGGCCGTGGTGGCCTTCCTGCTCGGCCACTGGCTCACGGACTGGTGATCAGCCCTTCTTCGCTGACACCCACACGTCGATCTGGGCGTGGACGGGCTCGTTGCCGGCGTCGTCGATCAGCGCGATGTCCACGGTCACGAGCTGTCCGCCGGTCTCACGGGTGATGGTGGAGAAGTCGGGGAAGTCCGCGGTGGCGGTCACGGTGAGCCCGCCGGAGGACTTGGCGGGGTAGTCGGCGCGCATGCCGCGCGGCAGCCACCGGTGCGTGGTGGGGACGCTGGACTCGCAGAGCATTCCCATGGCCGCCTCC
This sequence comes from Corynebacterium sp. AOP36-E1-14, assembly GCF_052377495.1. Taxonomy (NCBI): domain Bacteria; kingdom Bacillati; phylum Actinomycetota; class Actinomycetes; order Mycobacteriales; family Corynebacteriaceae; genus Corynebacterium; species Corynebacterium sp. AOP36-E1-14. The sequence goes on along the minus strand of NZ_JBQSWV010000002.1, from coordinate 100,153 downwards.
GCCCCGTTGAGCGCGGCGATGACGTGGTAGGTGCCGATGTGGTTGCGCACGCCCCACCAGTCACCGATACGGACCACGGCTCGTCCGGGCTCGGCCACGCGGATACGCGGGAAGACGGTGCGGAAGTAGGGTGCCTTCAGGCTGAACCCGAGGGAGAAGAGCCCGCGGCCCGGTGCGCTGCCGTTGAGCTTCTTCCACAGCTTGTAGGTGCCGGTGGCGTGTGTAGTCATGTTCCCAGACATTATCGGAACGCCGGGGCCGCCGCAGGCGGTTGACCGGAGCCGTGACGCCACGTCGCGGTCCCCGGTACCGTGGGGCGGTGAACCCACGCCGGGGAATACGTCCCGCCGCACGTGACGTTGAACCCGTGTAGACAGATTCGACGACAGACACGCGTCAGTAAGGAAGGTACGGCAATGGCCACCACCACGATCACGAACGAGAACTTCCAGGACACCATCCAGGGCGACGGCATCGTGCTGCTCGACTTCTGGGCCGAATGGTGCGGTCCCTGCAAGCGTTTCGGCCCGGTCTACGAGAACGTGTCCGAGAAGTACCCGGACTACACCTTCGGCAAGATCGACACCGAGGCGAACCAGGACATCGCCGCCGCACTGCAGATCCAGTCGATCCCCACGCTGATGGCGTTCCGTGACGGCATCCTGGTCTACCGCGAGGCCGGCGCGCTGCCGCCCAAGGCCCTTACCGACCTGATCACCGAGGTCGAGGGCCTGGACATGGACGACGTTCGCCAGAAGGTCGCCGAGCAGCAGCAGAACGGCTAGCGGTACCTCCCGCCGGTCCGTCCGCTCAGATGGTGCGGGCGTCGACGACGGCGCGGTAGCGCACCTGTGACCCCAGGACGCGCCGGTAGGCTTCGTTGACGTTGTCGGCGGAGACCAGCTCGATGTCGGCGGTGATGCCGTGTTCGGCGCAGAAGTCGATCATCTCCTGGGTCTCGGCGATGCCGCCGATGTTGGAGCCGGCGACGCTGCGCCGCCGTCCGGCGAGCTGGCCGGTGCGGATGTTCATGCCCTCCGGGGGGAGACCGAGCATGACCAGGGTGCCGTCCACGGCAAGCATGCTGATGTAGCGGTGGATCGGCAGGACGGCGGAGACGGTGTTCAGGATCAGGTCGAACTCGTCGGCGTGGTCCTTGTGGAAGGTGTCGGCGGCGTCCCCGCCGGTCGCGACGTAGGAGGACGCGCCGAACTTCAGGCCGTCCTCCTTCTTCGACAGGCCGTGGGAGAAGACGGTGACCTCGGCGCCGAGGGCGACGGCGATCTTCACGGCCACGTGGCCGAGTCCGCCCATGCCCACCACCGCGACGCGGGACCCGGGGCCCACGCCCCAGTGCTTCAGGGGGGAGTAGGTGGTGATGCCGGCGCAGAGCAGCGGGGTCATCGCGGCCATGGTGTCGCCGTCGATGCCGCCGGGGAGCTCGGGGATGCGGATGAGGAAGTCGTCGCGGCACACGATGTGGGTGGAGTAGCCGCCCTGGGTGATGCTGCCGTCGTGCCGGTCGACACCGTTGTAGGTGCCGGTCAGGCCCTCGAGACAGTAGTTCTCCTCACCGTCGGCGCAGGACGCGCACTCGCCGCAGGAGTCGACCATGCAGCCGATGCCGACGATGTCGCCGACGGCGAACTTCGTGACGTCGGCACCGGTCTCCAGGACGGTGCCGATGATCTCGTGTCCGGGTGACAGGGGGAAGTTCTCGTGGGGCCAGTCCCCGTTGACGGTGTGGATGTCGGAGTGGCAGATGCCGGACCAGCGGATCTCGAGCAGGCAGTCGTCCGCGCGCAGGTCGCGGCGGGTGACGGTGCCCTTCGTGAGGTCGGCCCCGGCGGAGGTGGCTTCGATGCAGGCGGCGGTTGTAGTCATGGTCACCGATGGTAACCGTCCTTCGGGACGGACAGACGGAAAACCCTTTATGCTGGGGATGGACCGGACACGCGCCGTGCGAAGACAACGAAGACAGTGAAGACCGCGGAAGACAACGTTAGGAGTGCCGCCATGGCGAATCCCTTCTCGAAGGGTTGGAAGTACCTGATGCAGTCCCTCGACACCACCATCGAGGAGAACGCCGACCCGAAGGTCCAGATCCAGCAGGCCACCGAGGCGGCGAAGAAGCAGCACCGTGAGGTCACCGAGTCCGCCGCCCGGATCATCGGCAACCGAAACCAGCTGGAGATGACCCTGAACCGGCTGGTCAAGGACCAGGAGAAGCTGCAGAACAACGCGCGCACCGCCCTCCAGCAGGCCGACAAGGCCACGTCCGAGGGGGACTCCGCCGCCGCCGGCGAGTACACCAACACCGCGGAGATCTTCGCCACCCAGCTCGTCACCGTGGAGCAGGAGATCGAGGACACCAAGAAGATGCACGCCCAGGCCACCCAGGCCGCGGAGCAGGCACAGCAGCAGCAGAAGCAGTCGGAGGTCCGGCTCAAGGAGCAGATGGGCCAGATCGACCAGCTGCGCGCCCAGGTCGACCAGGCGAAGATGCAGGAGAGCTCCAACCAGGCGCTGGAGTCGATGCAGGGTATCCAGGCCGACGACAGTGTGCCCACGCTCGACAGCGTCCGCGACAAGATCGAGTCGCGTTACGCCAACGCGCTCGGCGCCCAGGAGCTCACCGAGAACAGTGTGCGCGGGCGCATGGCCGAGATCGAGACCAGTGGGCGCGACATGGCCGCGGCCTCGCGTCTGGAGCAGATCCGTGCGGAGCTCGGCGGCGGGTCCGCCGGAGAAATCACCCCCGGAGAGGGTTCCGGGGAGGGTGACGCGAAGAGCATCGAGGACGCCGCATCCGAGGCGTCCGAGCCGTCCGACGCCGAGGCCACGGACGGTTCCACGACCGAACGCTGACCTACGTCATGTGTGGTCAGACCCAGGTTGCACGGGTCCCCGACCCCCTCTAAGATGGCAGGGCTAGTGCACGGGTGCGGTGTATTTCGTCGCCACAGAGCCCGACGTCCCGGATAACGCATACGAGACCTCCGATCGCAAGGGGGTCTTTTTGCTTGCCTTATGACCCGTGCAGAGTGCTGTGGCGTGTGATTCGCCGCCGCAGCCCACCGACGACGGATCCCACACCACCTGTGTGAGGCCTCGTCGTGCAGTACCCCGGGAGGAACCCCATGGCACACACCGATCCACATTCAGGACCAGACTCAGGAGCCCCGTCCGCGGCGCAGAACACGGGCACCCGTCCCGCCAACGAGGGCGTGAACGTCGGGCTGCTCATCGGCATCCTCGTGGCCGCGGCCTTCGTGGCGATTCTCAACGAGACCGCCCTGTCGAACGCACTGCCCACGCTGATGCGTGAGTTCGACATCACCGAGGACGTCGCCCAGTGGTTGACGACGGTGTTCATGCTGACCATGGCGGTCGTCATCCCGACCACCGGTTACCTGATGCAGAGGCTGACACTGCGGGCGATCTACATCATCGCCCTGTCGCTGTTCCTCGCCGGCACCGTCCTCGCCGCCGCGGCCCCGGCGTTCGCCATCCTGCTGGTGGGACGCGTCCTCCAGGCTGCCGGCACCGCCCTGATCATGCCCTTGCTGATGACGACCATCATGATCCTGATCCCGGTGGAGCGCCGCGGCTCGGTCTTCGGCCTGGTGACCATCGTCATCGCCGTGGGCCCGGCCCTCGGCCCCACGTTCGCCGGCCTCATCCTGGAGCTGCTGAACTGGCGCTGGATCTTCATCGTCATGATCCCGCTGGCCGTGCTCGCACTGCTGATGGGTGTCTGGCAGATCCGCAACTTCCAGGAGCCCAGCCGCCCGCCGTTCGACCTGCTGTCCGTGGGTCTGTCCGCGGTCGGTTTCGCCGCGACGATCTACGGCCTGTCCGGCCTGTCTGCGGCGGCCGAGGGCTTCCCGACCGTCGCCGTGGTCTGCCTGGTCGTCGGCGCGTTGGTCCTGACCGTCTTCTTCCGTCGTCAGGGCATGCTGATGCGCGCCCAGGCAGCAGGGGAGCACCGCGCCCCCCTGATGAACACCGAGCCCCTGCGCATCCGCGAGTTCATCCTGTCGATGGCACTGATGCTGCTGTCCTTCGGTTCGCTGTTCGGCTTCATCATCATCATGCCGATCTTCGGGCAGACCGTGCTGGGCCTGTCTGAGCTGCAGACCGGCCTGGTCACGCTGCCGGGCGGCATCATCATGGGTGCGATGGGCCCGATCGTCGGACGTCTCTACGACCGCGTGGGTACCCGGCCCCTGATCATCCCGGGCGGTGCCCTGCTGGTCGCCGCGATGGTCATGCTGCTGATGCTCGACGAGAACAAGACGTTCTGGTACCTCGCCGCAGTCGCGGTGGTGCTGAACATCGGGCTGTCGCTGATGATGACCCCGCTGATGTCGAACGCGCTTGCCGCCGTGCCGGACAAGATCTCCTCCCACGGTTCGGCGATCCTGAACACGCTGCAGCAGCTCGCCGCCGCGGCGGGTACCGCGCTGTTCATCGCCGTGATGGGCATCGGCTCCTCGCGATCGTCCGCGGGTGATCCGGTGGGTGCCCTGGTGGACGGTGTCCACATCGCGTTCTTCTTTGGCGCGGGCATCGCCGTGCTTGTGTTCGTCCTGGCCCTGGTGCTGCGCATCGACGCGCGGGACATGGGCAAGGACACGGCCGAGTCGTCGGCCGGTTCGCCGGCTGGGGCCGAGGATGCCCGGGACGCCTGACCGCCGGGTCGTCCTCACCGCCGTCACCGTGATCGCCCTGGTCGCGGTGGTCGGCGTTGTGGCGTTGTGGTGGTTCCTGCAGAGCTACCAGACGCTCGCCGGCGGGCTGGGGGAGTCCGGGGCACGGGAACACTGCGGTGAGGAGGTCCGCTGGGAGACCGGTTTCGGGCAGGACGCCGAGCTCGACCTGTGGGACGCCCGACCGGACACGGACGCCGACCGGTGGGTCGTCGACGGGCAGGTGTTCAGCGAGCACGTCGAGGGCGTCGAGGTGACCCACGGGGCACGGGACGACGGCATGCAGTTCCGCTGCCTGGTGTCGGAGGACCGTGTCACCGTGGAGATGCTGGACTGACGGGGGGCGACGGTCAGCCCACGCCGCCGACGTAGCCGAAGGCGCGCAGGCCAGCGTCACGGTAGTTCTTCAGCGCGCGCAGGTAGTGCGGGTCGGAGGTCACCACGATCGTGGTCCCACCGAGTTTCTCGATCGTCCCGGCGGTGTTCTCCACGTTCTGCAGGGTGTTCCACGAGTCCTCCTCGAGGATGATGTCGTTGTCGACACCGCGGTCCTCCAGGCCGGCCTCCATGACGGCCGCCTCGCTCGGGCAGTCCTCGACGGTGACTCCGCCGGTGAGGATCGCCGGGTTCTCCGGGTGGTCCTTCAGCAGCCGTGCCGCGGCGTCCAGCCGGTCCTCGAGGACCGGCGGTGCCGAGCAGTCGTCCTGCAGCTGCGCGCCCAGGACCACCACCGGGGCGGCGGTGCGCCCGAGGATCTCGTTCGCCAGGGGAGTGCGAACGAACTCGGAGTCGGTGATGTTGTAGACCTGCTGCTTGGCGTCGGCGACGAGGTCGTCCACCACCGATACCGAACCAGACACCGAGCCGCCGGCGGACCCCGTGCCTGAGCCGGGGAGGCCGGGGTCGGCGAACGCCGGGGCGGCACCGACGGCTCCTGCGGTCAGGGCGGCGGCGAGGCCGGTGGCGACGAGCCCTCGGCCCCGCACGGGGCGGTGGTGGTGGGACGGCACAGCTGGACTCCTTGCGAGATCGGGGATTGGGCGCCGGGCGCTCAATAGTGCTGAAAGCATAACTGCTCTCGCCGCGAGCCGAAACCCCCGAACTCCAGGAGGGAGCTACCGCTCCAGGTTCGCCAGGGCGTAGTCCGCCTCCTCGACGGTGAACTTCTCGCCGTACTCGGACACGAGCTGCTCGTGGATCATGGTCGGGGACATCGCCATGGTGTCCTGGTAGGTCCGCGCCTTCTCCAGGGCGTTGGCGTTCCAGTCGGCCTCCACGTTGTCCACGGCGTACTGGGCGGCCTCCGCGGAGAACCCCTCGCCGTACTCCGAGGTCAGCTGGTCGAAGACGCCGGCCTTGGACATGTGCATCATGTCTGAGTACGTCGTCGCCTTACGCAGTGCCGAGCTGTACTCGCGCGGGACGTCCCCACCGGCGTCCTGTGCGGTGTCCTCCTCGACCGCCTCCTCCACGACGGGTTCCTCGGCTTCCTGTGCGGCTTCCTGTGCGGCGGCCTCGTCGACCACCTCGTCGACCAACGGCTCCTCCGCGACCGGGGTCACCTCGGTGGTCTCGGTGGCGCCTGCGGTGGCGGTCTCGTCGTCCTCACCGGTGACGGCCACGGCCACGCCGATCACCAGGACCACGGCGAGGGCGATGAACCAGATCCTCTTGTAGAAGGGCTTCTTGGCGGGCTGCTCAGGCTGGAAGGGCTCGGGCTGGAACGGCTGGGGCTGAAAGTTCGTGGTCACGGTGAAACGTCTCTCTGTCTCGGTGGGGGCGTCCTCTCCTCGAAGGACTGGACAGATCATCGCACCGGCCACGGACGTGAAAATTTCGGTGTTCGAACAAAGGTGTCGAACACGCGGCGGCCTCAGCTGGGCGCGCGGGCCTGCCGCGAGGAGGCCACGTCGTCCACGATCTCCACGATGTGCTGCAGGCCGGTGATCATCGTGCCGTACACCGGCCAGTGGATGGTCGGCAGGTTCTCGTCGTTCGAGAGCTGCTCGGTGAGGTTCTCCAGGCGCGTTGACAGGGGCTCGACCTCGGCGTCCGGGTTGGCCACGGCCCGTCCGGAGTCGCGCGCGACCGAGGCCCACTCCTCACGGAAGCGGGTGTCCCACTCACCGTCGGCGTAGGACGCCTCACGCAGCGTCCGGGCGAGGTTGCGCAGGTGCGAGACGCCTTCACCGGCGCGCCGCAGGATGTCCTCCCAGCTGGCGTCCTCCGGGTCGGGGGTCTGCTGCCCGCGGGCGCGGGCCCGGCGTAGCTGGTCCAGGTAGGACCGCGGGTTGGCGCGCCGGCTCTCCCGGGCGAACCGCACCACCGACCAGGCGGAGTTGAGCTCCTCGTTGATCGAGTCGGTCTCCCGGATCCAGTCGTCGGCGTGGTCGGTGTCCCAGGACGAGGCGAACTCCTCGCCCATGTTCTCCAGCACCGAGCCCATCCGGCGGTTCACGCTGTCCACGTAGCGCGACGCCTGACGGTCCCGCAGCGGGGGCAGGACCAGCAGGTTCACCACCACACCGACGACGATGCCCACCGCGATCTCCATCATGCGGTCGCCGAACTGCTGTTGCTGCTCGGAGAAACCGTCGCTGAGGATGAAGATCGACATGGTCGCGACCGTGACACCCTCGTCGCGGATCCACGGCAGACGCGCCAGCACCAGCCCCACCAGCAGCGCCAGGGCGTACGTCCACACGGAGACGCCGAGCAGGTGGCCGACGAGGAAGGCCACGCCGATGCCCAGCAGCGAGGCGATCGTGGACTGCACCCCGCGCGACAGGGTGCGGTAGGCGGTCGCGTCGATGGTCAGCAGCGCCACCCACGGGGCGAGGAAGGGGAAGCTGGTGTCGAGGAAGGTCACCGAGATCCACCAGGCCCCGGTCGCGGCGATCACGCACTTGGCGATCTGCAGTGCGGCCGTGGAGCCTTCCGGGCTGGTGAACTGTCTCCAGAGCCGGGTGACGAAGCCCGGCTCGTCCTGGGTCATCCGTTCAACTCCGAGCTTCCCAGTTCCTCGGGTGCCTCGAAGCGCAGGACGGCGGCGATGCCGTCGGTGACCTCCGCGTCGATCAGGGCGGCGTCGGCGTCGACCTGCGCGCAGCTGACCACGATCTCGCTCTCCCCGGTGGTCGGGACGTCGTAGTTGAGCAGCAGTGTCTCCACCGCGCCCATGCCTGCGGCCTGGAGCACGGCGTGCACGCCCTCGGCGGTGCGGCCGCGGGCCCGTGCCTCCTCGAAACGTTCGGTCTGTGCCAGGGCGTGGCCTGCGGCGACGTCGCTGGCGATGGTGCCGACGGCACGGTCGAGGGCCTCGCCGGCGTTGTCGCCGGACGCCTCGGTGAGTCCGCCCTCGTCGGTCTCCTGCACGGTCGCGGCGAGTTCGGTGCCCAGTTCGCCGCGTACGGCGGCGCGCCCCTGCGTCTCACCGGCCAGCACCAGGACGTCCGGACGCCAGGCGCGTGCCGTGGCCTCCAGGTGGTCGGCGACGCCACGGGCGTTCTGCTTGACGGCCTCGTCGGCGCGGCGCTGGATCTGGTTGTGTGACAACGCCCCTTGCCGGGGCTTGCGGACGGGCTCGTCGCTGCTGGCGTCGACGACGTCGTGACCGCTCTCGTCGAGGTTGCGGTCCTCGGTGGCCACGAGGCGCCGGACCACGGCACCCGTCTGGTCGACGACGGCGAGCAGGACGCGCACCGCGCGTGCACGTTCACGCACGTAGGCGGACAGTTCGGGGATGTCGCCGAAGGCGGAGTCGTCGCCGGTGCCGGCGCGGGCGTCCCACGCCTCGTCGAGCAGGACACCGCCCGGGTGTGCGACGATCACGCGACCGTCGGTCTGCACCTCGGTGGCGTCGGGGGTGGACAGGGCGTCGTCGATCGCGGCGAGCGTCTCCTCTCCGGCACCGTCGTCGGCGAGCGAGGAACGCTGGGCGTCCCACCGCAGGCGTAGTTCATTCGCCGCGTCCTCGGAGGCGGCACGTCCCTCCAGGTAGAGGGTCGCGAAGGGGCCCTGCGCATCGCTGAGGCCGCGGACTGTGTCGAGTTTCATCGTTCGGGTCCTTTCGTGTGGTTGTGCGTCACGGGGTCATCTGTCCGCCGTTGACGTGGATGGTGGAACCGACCACGTAACTGGACTCCTGCGAGGTCAGGAACACGTAGGCGGGTGCGAGCTCGACCGGTTGGCCGGAGCGTCCCAGCGGGGTCCGTGGCCGAAGCCCGGCAACGCGTCCTGCGGCTGGCCGTCGGAGACCTGCAGCGGCGTCCACACCGGCCCCGGGGCCACGGCGTTGACGCGGATCCCCTTCGGGGCCAGCTGGGTGGCCAGACTCTTGGTGAGGTTGTTGATCGCCGCCTTGGTCGAGGCGTAGTCCATGATGTGGTCCGAGGGGTCGTAGGCCTGGATCGACGTGGAGTTCACGATCGTCGCCCCGGGCCCGAGGTGCGGCAGCGCCGCCCTGGTCACCCGGACCATGGCGTGGACGTTCACGTCGTACGTCCTCGTCCACTGCTCGTCGGTGACCTCCTCGAAGGAGGGCACGGTGATCTGGCGTCCGGCGTTGTTCACCAGGGCGTCCAGCCCGCCGAGGCCGGCCACGGCCTGTTCCACGAGGTCGGTGCAGTACGCCTTGTCGCCCAGGTCGCCGGGCAGCAGGACGGCGCGACGCCCCTCGGCCTCGACGAGGTCGGCGACGCGCCGGGCGTCCTGCTCCTCCTCGGGGAGGTACGCCAGGGCGACGTCGGCACCCTCGCGGGCGAAGGCGACGGCGGTGGCCGCACCGATGCCGGAGTCGGCGCCGGTGACCAGCGCCTTACGGCCCTCCAGGCGTCCGGTGCCGCGGTAGCCCGTGGCGCCGATGTCGGCGGCGGGGACGAGGTCGGCGTCCAGTCCGGGTTCGGGCTGATGCTGCTTCGGCGGCTCGATCCTGGGGTGGCGGGTGACGGGGTTGGTGAACGTGAGTTGGTCGGTCATGGTTCGTACTCCCATCTGTCGTTCCAAAGTCCCACGACCCTACCTGCATCTTGAACAGCACAAAGCGGGGCCACCCGGAGGGGTGGCCCCGCGAGGGGAGCGTGCGACGGGACGGTTCTGACGACCGGTCAGATGATCAGGTGGACCAGCATCACCACGGCCAGGGCGACCACGGAGAGGATCGTCTCCATCAACGACCAGGTCTTCAGCGTCTGCGGCACGGTCATGCCGAAGTACTCCTTGACGAGCCAGAAGCCGGCGTCGTTGACGTGGGAGAAGAACACCGAACCCGCGCCGACGGCCAGGACCAGCAGGGCGACCTCGGTGGAGCCCATGCCGGCGGCGACCGGTGCCATGATCCCGGCCGCGGTGACGGTGGCCACCGTCGCCGAACCCGTGGCCAGGCGGATGAACACCGCGACCAGCCAGCCGGCGATCAGCGGGGAGACCGGGGCGGCCTGCACCCACTGGCCGACCACGTCGGCGACCCCGGTGTTGACCAGGGTCTGCTTGAATCCGCCGCCGGCACCGACGATGAGGATCACCCCGGCGATCGGGCCGAAGGCGCCGCCGACCTGGTCGGAGACCTCCTGGCGGGTGCGTCCCACACCGAAGCCGAGGAAGAACATCGCCACCAGCACGGTGGCGAGCAGGGCCACGATCGGCTCGCCGAGGAACTCGAAGGTCTTGTAGACCACGGAATCCTCGGAGACCTGCAGCGACTCGACCACGGTGCGCGAGAGCATCATGACCACCGGCAGCAGCACCACGGTGAGGCCGCGTCCCACGGACGGACGGTCCTCGTCGGAGACGACGGTGACGTCCTGCCCGGAGATGGAGGTCGGGGCCTCGATCGGCACCCACCGTGCCATCACCTTCGCCGACAGCGGGCCGGCGATCGCCACGACGGGGATCGCGACCAGCAGGCCCAGGGCCAGGGTGAGGCCCAGGTTCGCGCCCAGGGCGTTCACCGCGATCAGCGGGCCCGGGTGCGGCGGCACCAGGGCGTGCAGGGCGGACAGGCCGGCCAGGGCCGGGATACCCAGCAGCATCACCGGCAGCTGGGACCGGCGCGCTGCCAGCATGACCACCGGGATCAGCAGGACGATGCCGACCTCGAAGAACAGCGGGATGCCCAGCAGCATCGCCAGCCCGGCGATGACCCAGGGGCGCAGCGCGGGTCTGGTGCGGTCCAGGAAGGCGTCGACGATGCTGTCGGCGGCGCCGGACTTCACCAGGAACTGGCCGATCACCGCACCCAGGGCGATGAGCACGCCGACGTCGCCGACGGTGCCGCCGAAGCCCTCGGTGAAGCTGCCGAACGCCTCGACCAGCGGGGTGCCGGCGACGAGCGCCAGCACCGCCGAACCGATCATCAACGACAGGAAGGGGTTCAGCTTCGCCCAGACGATCAGCACGATGATCAGGGCGATGCCGACGACGGCGGCGGCGACCAGCTGGCCCTCGCCGGCGGTCGAAGCTGTGGCGTCGGCGGCGTCGGCGGCGAGCAGGAGGGGACCGTCCGCCGCGGGTGTCACGGTCGGCCACCCTCGTGGGCGAGTGTGGCCAACGCGCTGAGTGCCAGCACCTCGTCGGCGAGGGCCTCGGGGGTGTCGGTGGCGTCCACGGTGAGGCCGTTCTCGTCGTCGGCGAGGCCCTCGAGGGTGTCCAGCTGCGAGCGCAGCAGCGAGGCCGGCATGAAGTGGCCCTTGCGGACCTCCATGCGCGCGGCGAGCACGTCCTCCGGGGCGTCGAGCAGGACGAAGAACTCGTCGCCGACGGCCTCGCGGAGCACGTCACGGTAGGACTTCTTCAACGCCGAGCAGGTCACGATGGTGGAGTGGCCCTTCTCCGCCTGGGAGGTCATCCAGTCGCGCAGTTCGTGGAGCCAGGGCCAACGGTCGTCGTCGTTGAGGGGCTGGCCGGAGCCCATCTTCTTCTTGTTCGCCTCGGGGTGGAACACGTCTGCCTCGGCGTAGGGGACGCCGGTGCGCAGCTCGAGCTGTTCGGCGATGGTTGTCTTGCCGCTTCCGCTGACGCCCATGATGACGAGGTGGACGGGGCGGGGACGGGGTGTGTCGGACATGGCACTCGTTTCTGGTTGGACGGGTGGTCTTGCCGAGACTGTACCCCTGACGACCCCGCCGCGGAAGGTTCCGATTATGGCCGTCTCTGTGTCTTCGCCTGTCTTCATGCCCCTTCATGTTGATTTCCCCGGAGGGGCGAGTGGCCCGCACCACATCCGGTGAAGATTCCCCGTACAAAGGACCCATGAGCCACCACACCACCGATGCTCCCGACGTATCAGCACTGCCCCTCGCCGACCGGGCCGCCCTGGGATCGGGCCGCAACTTCTGGCAGACCAGGGAGGTGGACGGAGCGCAGGGCACCATCCCCTCCGTCACCCTCACCGACGGCCCGCACGGCCTGCGCAAGCAGACCGGCGGGGTGGACCACCTGGGCCTGGCCGGCAGCGTGCCGGCCACGTGCTTCCCGCCGGCGGCCGGCCTCGGCCAGAGCTGGGATCCGGAACTCCTCGAACGCGTGGGCGCCGCCCTGGCCGCCGAGGCCCGCGCCGAGGACGTCCAGGTGCTGCTCGGCCCCGGCGTGAACATCAAACGATCGCCCCTGGGCGGGCGCAACTTCGAGTACTACTCCGAGGACCCTCACCTGTCCGGCGTGCTCGGCTCCGCCTGGGTCACCGGCCTGCAGGGTGGGGGAGTGGGTGCGAGCCTGAAGCACTTCGCGCTGAACAACCAGGAGCACGACCGGATGCGCGCCAGCTCCGACGTGGACCCCCGGCCGCTGCGCGAGGTCTACCTGCGCGTCTTCCGCAGGATCGTGGAGGACGCCCGCCCCTGGACGGTCATGTGCTCCTACAACGCCGTCAACGGGGTGCCGGTGCGCCACCGCCGCGACCTGCTCACCGACGTCCTTCGCGGCGAGTGGGGTTTCGACGGGGTCGTCGTCAGTGACTGGGGCGCCGTCGGTGGCCGGGTGGCCGCCGTCGCGGCGGGTCTGGACCTGCAGATGCCCTCGGACGGTGGGGCGTCCGACGACGAGGTCGTCGCCGCCGTCGAGGCCGGTGAGCTCGACGAGGACGTCGTCACCACCGCCGCAGGACGCGTCGCGCGCCTGGCTGCCCGGGCGCGCCGGGCACAGGAGGCACAGGAGGCGTCCGGCGGTGACGGGGCCGCGGTGGACGCCGAGGCACACCACGCCCTTGCCCGCGAGGCAGCCGCGGCGTCCATCGTCCTGCTCAAGAACGACGACGCCGACGGCCGCCACATCCTGCCCATCGCCGCGTCCGGCGTGACCGGCTCCGTCGCCGTCATCGGCGCCTTCGCCGCGGAGCCGCGCTACCAGGGGGCGGGCAGCTCGCACGTGAACCCGACCCGGGTCGACTCGCCGTTGGAGCTGTTCAAGGAGCGGATCGCCGCGCCGGTGACCTACGCCGCCGGGTTCACCACGGACGGCTCGGGACGCCACGCCGGGCTGCTCGCCGAGGCCGTGGAGGACGCCGCCAACGCCGACGTCGCCGTGGTCTTCCTCGGCCTGTCGCCCGACCAGGAGACCGAGGGGCTCGACCGCACCGACCTCGGCCTGCCCGCCGAACAGCTCGGACTGCTGCGGGCGGTGCGCGCCGTACAGGACCGGGTGGTGGTCGTGCTGTCGCACGGCGGTGCCCTGGAGCTCGGGGAGGTCAGCGACCTCGCGCCGGCCATCCTGGACGCCAACCTGCTCGGCCAGGGCGGCGGGGCGGCCATCGCCGACGTGCTCACCGGGACGGTCAACCCCTCCGGAAAACTCACCGAGACGCTGCCCACCCGGCTCGCCGACAACCCGTCCTACCTGGACTTCCCCGGGGAGCACGGCCACGTGCGCTACAGCGAGGGCCTGTTCGTGGGCTACCGCTGGTACGACGCCCGCAACCTGCGCGTCACCTACCCCTTCGGCCACGGGCTGTCCTACACCACCTTCCGCTACGACGACGTCTACGGGCAGCCCGACGACGACGGGGACGGCATCACCGTCACGGTCACGGTGACCAACACGGGACGCCGCGCGGGACGTGAGGTCGTCCAGGCCTACGTCGCCGTCCCGGACTCCTCGCAGGTCAGGGTGGAGCGGGCGCTGGCAGGCTTCGGGTCGGTGACCCTGGAACCCGGTGCGAGCGAGGAGATCGAGATCCACCTGGACCGCCGTGACCTGGAGTACTGGGACGTGCGGGTCGACCGCTTCGTGCTGGAACCGGGCCGATACGTGGTGCACCTGGGATCCTCCAGCCGGGACCTGCGCGGATCCGTGGAGGTCGACCTCGAGGGTGAGGAGGTCCGCGTGCCGCTCACGTTGGAGTCCACCCTCGGCGAGGCGCTGGCGGTGCCGTCGGTGGCGGAGTCGCTGGGCAACGTCTTCGGCGGGGACGGTGAATCCGGTGGGGACGGGTTAGGCGTCGACGTGGTGACGTTGATGTCGTCGATCCCCCTGGACCGCGTCGCGGGACTGAGCGGCGGCTCGGTGACGCGTGAACAGCTCGAGGAACTGCTCGAGCGGGCGAATCACGGTTAATCACGGGTAATCACGGTTAAGACGGGGCGGCGGCGGAGCGCACCTGCGACACTGGGGGAGTCACCGCCCGCCGACCTGCCCGCCGACCCGTGAGGAAAACTGTGCCCACTGTGCCCACTCTTGCCCGCCGCGACGACGTCTTCGTCCTCGACCTCGGCGACACCGAGAACCGCTTCCACCCGAGCTGGGTCGAGGAGGTCACCGCCCTGCTCGACGAGGTGGGCGCCGCCACCGGGCCCCGTGCCCTGGTCACCACCGCCACCGGCAAGTTCTTCTCCAACGGCCTGGACCTGGAGTGGCTCGAGGACCACCAGGACCAGCGCGCCGACTACCTCGACAGCGTGGAGGCCCTCTACGCCCGGATCCTGTCGCTGCCGGTGGTCACCGTCGCCGCCGTGCAGGGGCACGCCTACGCCGCCGGCGCGATGCTCACCCTGGCCCACGACCTGCGGGTCATGCGTGCCGACCGTGGGTTCTGGTGCCTGCCGGAGGCAGACATCGGCATCCCCTTCACCGACGGTATGTCGTCGCTGGTGCGCGAGCGGCTGGACCGCCAGGTCGCACACCGGGCCATGGTCACCTCCGAGCGTTTCGGCGGGGTGGGCGCCGCGGCGTCCGGAGTGGTCGACCGCGCCGTCGACGAACAGGACGTGCTGCCCACCGCCGTGGACCTCGCCGCCGCGCAGACGGGCAAGGCGGGGGACACCCTGGCGACGATCAAGGCGCGGATGTACGCTCCGCTGCTCGAGGAACTGCGCGGTTAGGAGGCGGGTGCCGTCTCAGGACGCTCAAGTCAGAGCGCGCGCAGCAGCACGGCGCTGCCCTGACCGCCGCCACCGCAGGCCGCGGCGGCACCGAGGGAGCCGGGGCCGGCGTCCTTAAGCTCGCGGGCGAGGGTGCCGATGATGCGGGCGCCGGTGGCGCCCAGCGGGTGGCCCAGGCCGAGCGCACCACCGTGCGGGTTCACGACCTCGGGGGCCAGGCCCAGGTCACGGGCCGACTGCAGGCCGACGAGGGCGAAGGGCTCGTTGATCTCGGCGGCGACGAGCTCGTCCGGGGTGGCGCCGATCTTCTCCAGGGCGGCGGAGATGGCGTGGGACGGCTGGGAGTGCAGGTAGGTGTTGTCCTCGGGGCCGGCGACGAAGGCGGTCGCCTCGATGCGGGCGATCGGGGTCATGCCGTACTTCTCGGCGGCCTCCTCGCTGACGATCACGAGTGCGCCGGCACCGTTGGCCAGCGGACCGGTGTTCCCGGGGGTGATGGTGTCCTTCTCGCCACCGAGCAGCGGGCGCAGCTTCGCCAGGCCCTCCATGGTGGTCCCCGCGTGACCGCTGTTGTCCGAGGCCAGGTCGCCGCCGTCCTTCGCGGCGCCGGGGAAGGGCGCGATCTCCTCGTTGCGCCAGTCGGCGAACTCGGCCACACGGCGCTGCGACTCCACGGTGTAGGCGTCCTGTTCCTCACGGGAGACGCCGAGTTCCTTGTTGCCCTGCTCGGTGAGCTGGACCATGTTGATGTTGTAGAACATGTCCTGCAGGCCGTCGAGGTCGATGAGGTCCACGAGGGTGGCGTCGCCGCGTCCGGCTGAGGCACGCAGGTTGATCACGTGCGGCACCTGGGAGTGCGACTCCTGGCCACCGGCCAGGACGATCTCCGCCTCGCCGGCGTTGATCAGGCGTGCGGCCTGGGCGACGGCCTCGAGGCCGGACAGGCAGACGGCGTTCAGGGTGATGGCGGGGACCGTCTTCGGCACGCCTGCCCCGGCGGCGGTCTGGCGGGCGGGGTTCTCGCCCGCGCCGGCTTGCATGACCTGCCCGAAGACCACCTGGTCGATCTGGTCGGGGGTGATGCCGGCGCGTTCGATCGCGGCCTTCGCGGCGTGCGAGCCCAACGCGGTGGCGGGCTGGTCGGCGAGAAGGTCGTGGGGCTGCCCCGTGAACTTGGTGAACGGGGTGCGGGCGTAGCTCGCGATCAAAGCGGTCATGACTGGTGCTCCTCCGGATATGAGGTGAGTGTTCGTGCACGGTCACCCGGGGTGCCCCGCGCCCCCTCCAGTGTTCTCTTGTGCCGCAGGTCAGGCATGGGTTCGGGGGTGAAGGGGGTGCAATGCAATCAGCATCTTTCTACTCCCATAAACCACCTTGGCCGGTTGCTGGACCTCCCGCAGGTCGCCCGCAAAGAGATTTTGTGAGGTAGATAATCTCCTTGACATATATGAGACCTGTGACACATAATACTCGGGAGTACTGCAGGTAAACGCGATAAGGAGCAACCGTGAACTTTGAAGGACAAGTAGCCGTGATCACCGGTGCCGGCGGAGGTCTGGGCAGGTCCCATGCCCTCGACCTGGCGTCCCGGGGAGTCAAGGTCGTGGTCAACGACCTCGGTGCCGCCGACGCAGTCGTCGCCGAGATCGCCGCAGCCGGAGGAGAGGCCGTCGCCTCGTCCGCTGATGTCTCGGATGCGACGGCGGCCGCCGCGATGGTCGACGAGGCCGTACAGCGATGGGGCCGGGTCGACATCCTCGTCAACAACGCTGGCATCTTGCGCGACAAGACGTTCGCGAAGATGGACCTCGACGATTTCCGCAAGGTCGTTGATGTTCACCTCATGGGTTCCGTGAACTGCACGAAGGCCGCCTGGCCGCACATGGTCAAGCAGGGCTACGGGCGCATCCTGATGACAACCTCGGCTTCCGGAATCTACGGGAACTTCGGCCAGGCGAACTACGGTGCGGCGAAGTCCGCACTCGTCGGACTCGCCAACGTCCTGGCCATCGAGGGAGAGCGAAAGGGAATCCGGGTCAACGCGCTCGCTCCTACCGCCGCAACCCGGATGACAGCGGGCTTGATCGAGGAGGACGCTGCAGCGCAGCTCGGCCCAGAGACGGTCGCTCCCGGTGCCGTTTTCCTCGTCTCGCCGGACGCCCCGACCGGGGTGATCCTTGGTGCCGGTGCCGGTGTCTTCGCGGTCTCCCGCATGGTCGAGGCAGAGCCGGTGGCCCTGCCAGCGGAGGAGTGCACGGCCGAAGGCGTTGCTGCCAACTGGGACAGGATCTCCGATCTCGGGGACCCGCACACCCTCGGGTCCGCATTCGACCAGACGGCACTGTATGTGCAGTTGGCCAAGGAAGCTTCGGGCTCCGTGACCGCAGGCGCAGCCGCCGGACTGGGGAGGTGAGCACGATGTCGATCAAGAATCCTCCGGCAGTCCGAGAGCCCAGCCGAGGCGACAAGTCCACTGGTGGCATCCACGCACTGGCCACGAGGAAGGCTATGCTCCGGCTGCTGCCCATCCTGTGCCTCGCCTACTTCATGTCCTATGTGGACCGCACCAATATCGCGATGGCGAAGACGCACCTGCAGGCGGATGTCGGCATCAGTGTCGCCGCATTCGGTCTGGGAGCCGGACTGTTCTTCATCACCTACGCTTTCCTCGAGGTTCCCAGCAACCTCATCATGTACCGCGTCGGGCCTCGTCGGTGGATCTTCCGCATCGCGGCGAGCTGGGGAACGGTCACCGCACTGATGATGTTCGTGACCAACGACTTCACCTTCTACCTCTTGCGCATGCTCCTTGGTGCGGCTGAGGCGGGTCTGTTCCCGGCGATGATGTTCATGATCACGCAGTGGTTCGCGCAGAAGGACCGCGCGACCGCAATCGGGTACACCTATCTTGCCGCTACCCTTGGGATGTTCTTCGGAGCTCCCTTGGGCGGTGCCCTGATGGGTATGCAGGACACGGCGGGGCTCCATGGTTGGCAGTGGATGTTCCTCGTCGAGGGCCTGCTGACCATCCTCGTGGGGCTAGTCGTCCTGTTCATGCTGCCGGACAAGCCTCAGAAAGCGGACTGGCTGAGTCAGGAGGAGGCCGATGCTCTCACGGAGGCGGCGACCGGCGGTGATGAGGCGCATGAACGGCATTCGCTCAGAGGCAATTTCAAAGTCGCCTTCGGGCGCCCGTTCATCCTGCTCGTGGGGCTCATCTACTTCCTCAATCAGGTCACGAACAACGGTGTGACTTTCAACGTCCCCTCCATCATCGAGGAGATGAACATCAGCAGCAGCTTCACCATCGGTCTACTCAGTGGAGTTACTGGAATCGGTGGCACGGTGGGTGTCCTCGTGATTCCCCGAATCGCGAAGCGATACACCAACGAGTCCGCCATCATCGGAATCCTCGCCATTGGCTGTGCCGTCGCCGCAGCGGCATTTCTAATGACCTCCTCGCCCGTGCTTCGGATCATCCTGATCGGTGTTCTCGGCTTTCTGTTCATCGGAACTCTCCCGCTTTTCTGGTCTGTGGCGATGCCGCGGATGACCGGCCTCATGGCAGCGGCCGGCCTGGCGTTCATCAACACCGTCGGGCTCACCGGAGGATTCGTCGGACCCTACGTCTTTGGTCTGGCGGAGACCGCGTCGGGTACTCCGACCACCGGGTTCTGGATCATCATCGGAGTCTCCATAGTCGGTGGCCTGCTGTCTATCGCACTCGGACGGGCCCTGAAGAAGGAGGACCAGGTGATGGCAAAGGAGGCCGCCCAGGCGGCGAAGACCGGGACGACGTTCCGGCAGGCGGACGTGAACGATCGGCTCGTCCGTGACGGCGAGATCCTCGAGGAGGACAAATGAGTGACATGACCAGAGAACCCGAGCTCGGCTTTCCGCTGTCGGCGATCCCCGGCTTCTACGCCGCGGAAATGCCCGACACGGTCGTGGTGGAGGCGGGCGGACGCTCGCTTACCTGGCAAGAGCTGGAGGAGGGGAGCAACCGGGCTGCCCGTGGCCTCACAGCACGCGGGGCGGAACCGGGACGTATCGTCTCTATCCTTCTGCCGAACTCCACTGACCTCATTCTCGCAGTGTTCGCCTGCTACAAGGCCGGGGCTAGCCCACAGGTGCTCTCACCGAGGATGACAGCGCGTGAGCTGTCCGCAATTCTCGACCTCGGGGAACCGGCTGCGGTCATCGTTCCCGAAGGAGCGGGAGCTCTCGCCGGGGCCAGTGCAGTTGCCACCCTTGCCGAACTGTCCACGGCATGGTCGGCAGAGGCAGTTGAGGCGCAGACCGCGAAGTCCTGGAAGGCCCCGGTCTCCGGAGGCTCCACCGGGCGTCCGAAGATCATCATGTCCGGTCGCGAGGCGGTGACCGCGGAGGCCGACCAGACCTTCTGGGGAGTCGGACCGCGCGAGCGATCGTTGATCACCGCCCCGCTGTTCCACAACGCCCCATTGAGCGTGACACTGTGCACGGTCTTCCGCGGTGGAACCGTCTGCCTGCTGGATCGGTTCGACGCCGAGGGGACGCTGGCGGAGAGTGACCGGTTCGCCGCCACCTGGATCTACCTGGTCCCGACCATGATGCGCCGTATCCTCGCCTTGCCCGTGGACATCCGCGAGTCCTACTCGCTGTCGTCGGTGAGGTCATTCTGGCACTGTGCCGAGCCGTGCCCGGCCTGGCTGAAGCGGGAGTGGATCGAGTGGCTCGGTGCCGAGCGCCTCTGGGAACTCTACGCTGGTACCGAGGCGGAGGCTGGATGCACGATCCGTGGTGACGAATGGCTCAACCATCCTGGGTCAATCGGGCAGGTGACCTGGGGTCGAATGGTCCTGCTGGACGACGACGGCAACCAGATCCAGGACCCCGGAGTGCCCGGCGAAGTGTACATGCGTCCCGAGGACGGCATGCCGGCGACGTACCGCTACATCGGTGCGGAACCGAGGACGCACAACGGTTGGTCGTCCCTGGGCGACGTCGGGCACTTCGATGAGGACGGATACTTGTACCTGCACGACAGGCGGTCCGACATGGTCACCGTCGGTGGAGTGAACATCTACCCCGCCGAGGTTGAGGCGGCCATGATGGAGCACCCGGACGTGCTGACTGCCGTGGTTATCGGCTTGCCCGATGACCGCGCGGGCAACCGGCTGCACGCCATCATGAACACCACGGGGACACGGATCGATGACGAGCAGCTGCTCGGGTTCCTGACGTCCCGGTTGTCACGTAACAAGGTCCCGCGGACATTCGAGACCGTCGGTGAACAGCTTCGTGACGACGCAGGGAAGGTTCGGCGTCCGGCGCTGCGCTCCGCACGGCTCGCCGCAGTGTCCGTCGGCGCCGCTGGGACGGAGGGATTGGCGTCATGACCGCCTCCGAGCTCTTCGACATCTCCGACCGGACCATCCTGGTCACCGGTGGTGCACGCGGCATCGGCAGGATGCTCGCGGAAGGACTGCTGCTCGCCGGTGCGACCGTCCTGATATCCACCCGTAAGGCGGACGCTGCGGAGGAGGCGGGGCAGGCCCTCGGCGATTTCGGCGACGTCCACGCCATCGCCGCGGACATCTCTACCGAGGACGGGTGCCGCGACCTCGCCGAGCAGGTCGCCAGCATCACCGATCACCTCGACGGTTTGGTCAACAATGCTGGTGCCACGTGGGGTGCCCCCTTCGATGACTTTCCGGCCCACGCCTGGGACAAGGTCATGGGCGTGAACGTCAAGGCCCCATTTTTGCTTGCGCAGCAGCTGCGTCCGCTACTGGAGGCCAGCAGAAAGGGCCCCTCGCGCATCATCAACATCGGGTCGATCGATGGCCTCGCCGTACCGAATTACGAGAACTACGCCTACTCCGCGTCCAAGGCCGCTGTGCATCACCTCACCAAACACATGGCGGCAACGCTGGCGCCGTCAATTCTGGTGAACTCCATCGCGCCGGGCCCCTTCCCCACGAAGATGATGAAGTGGGTGCTCGACGACCACGGCGAGGAGATGCGCAACGCCAATCCGCTCGGCAGGATCGGCCGGGCGGAGGACATCACTGCCCTGGCGACGTTCCTCCTCGCACCAGCGAGTTCCTTCATCACCGGCACCACCATTCCGCTCGACGGCGGGCTGACGTCCACCATGTCCGTCGCCATGTACAGCCCCGAGAACACCGATATCCAGGAGAACTAGACCATGAGAGAAGCAGTGGTGGTCTCGACCGCCCGAACCCCCATCGGCCGTGCCTATAAGGGCGCCTTCCACGACACCCAGGGCCAGGAGCTCGCGGGGCTGGCGATCGCCGAGGCGGTGGAGCGTGCCGGTCTCGATCCGTCGGACGTCGAGGAGGTCATCCTCGGCTGCGCGATGCAGGAGGGATCCACCGGGTACAACGTCGCACGTCAGGCCGCCTTGCGTGCCGGGCTACCGGTAACGGTGCCTGGGATGACCGTAGATCGGCAGTGTGCGTCCGGCCTGATGGCGGTAGCTACTGCTGCCAAGGAAATCATGGTCGACGGTCTGCAGGTCGCCGTCGGTGGTGGGGTGGAGTCGATCAGCCTGGTGCAGAACGAGCACCGCAACACCTACCGTGCGGTCGACCCGTGGCTCCGGGAGAACGGTCACGACGTCTACATCTCCATGCTCGAAACCGCCGAGAATGTCGCGGAGCGGTTCGGGGTCTCCCGGGAGGAACAGGACGAGTACGCGCTGGAGTCGCAGCGTCGGACCGCCGCCGCCCAGGAGGCTGGCATCTTCGACGAGGAGATCGTGCCCGCTGGCGGGCTTTCCCTCGACGAAGGCAACCGGCCCACCACCACGGCCGAGGGCCTGGCGAAGCTCAAGGCGGTGCTCCCTGACCGCGACGGCCACGCTGCCACCATCTCGGCGGGCAACGCCTCCCAACTCTCGGACGGTGCGGCCGCGGTGGTGCTCATGGAGAAGGACGAGGCGGCGCGCCGCGGGCTGGAGCCCTTGGGCACCTACCGTGGCATCGCCGTCGCAGGCTGTGAACCCGACGAGATGGGCATCGGCCCCGTGTTCGCCGTCCCCAGGCTGCTCGAGCAGCACGGGCTCAGCGTTGACGACATCGACCTGTGGGAGCTCAACGAGGCTTTCGCGTCCCAGGCGGTGTACTGCCGTGACCGGCTGGGCATTGACCCGGGGAAGTACAACGTCAACGGCGGGGCCATCGCCATCGGTCACCCCTACGGCATGAGCGGTGCGCGCATGGTGGGACATGTCCTGCGTGAGGGCCGTCGGCGCGGAGCGCGGTACGTGGTCGTGACCATGTGCATCGGCGGCGGCATGGGTGCGGCGGGGCTCCTCGAATTAGAGGGGTGAGCGGCTCAGGGAACGTATAGGGTGGAAACCATTATGACTTCGGACACCTTCGGCGTCGACTCCGTCGCCCACGACTCTTCGCGGCGCGAGATCCTCGACGCCGCTGCGGACGTCTTCGAGAGCAAAGGTTTCGACCGGGCGACGATCGACGACATCGCCGACGAGATCGGTGCGACCAAGGGCCGGGTGTACTACTACTTCCGCTCCAAGTTCGACATCTACCTCGCCGTCTACGAGAACGGGATGCGCGACGTCCGTCGCACCGTGGAGCCTTACGCCGCCACACCCGGGACCGGCGGGGAGCGTTTGACGGCGATGTGTGTGGCCCACTTGGTGAACCTCATGGAGCACCTTGGCTACCACAACGCCATTCACCAGGGAGTCCCCGGTCAGCGATTCGCCGCGTTGAAGGAACGCCAGCGTGATCTGCTCGGCACGTTGAACGGACTACGCGAGGAGTATGAGTTGATGTTTCGCCGGGTCGTCGAGGAGGGTGTGGCAGATGGTTCATTGCGCGCGGAGGACTCGCGGCTGGTCACCCGTGTGCTGCTGAGCAGCCTGAACAGCACGGCGATGTGGTTCCATCTGCGGGAGGGGCAGGATCCGGCGGAGGTTCGCGGGCTCGCGGACAAGATCGTGGCGCAGGTTCTCGTCGGCGTCGTGGTGCGGGGCTGACGGGGATGCGTAGGACGCTCGGGGCGCTGCTCGTCCTCGCCCTGGGGATGACCGCCGCGCCGGCGTGCGCCGGCACCGCCCAGCAGGACGCGCCGGTCAGGGCCCCGGTCACTGCACCGGCGGAGATCCCCACGGTGCAGGACGACGCGTCCTTCTTCAACCTGCCGGATGCCGCCACAGCTGGCGCGGCGTACGCGCCCGGTGCCCCGCTGAAGCAGCGCACCGTCCCGGCCACCACGGAGGAGTTCGACGCCCCCTTGCAGGTCACGCAGGTGCAGTACCGCACCACCGACACCCTCGGCGACCCCGCCGCCGCGGTGACCAGCGTGATCCACCCGCCGGCGTCCGTCGAACCGTCCGGCGACACGGTCATGTACGCCAGCTTCTACGATTCGATGCGTCCGTCCGACGGGCCGTCGCGTGTGCTGTCGGGCACGGTGGGCGAGGGCGGGGTGATCGTCCTTGCCGAGATCGCCTTCATCGCACCGCTGCTCGCCGCCGGGCACACCGTGGTCATGCCCGACATCCAGGGGGAACGCGGCATCTTCGCAGCCGGCCCGGAGTACGGGCAGATCATCCTCGACGGGATGCGCGCGGCGTACCGCACGCCGGACGCCGAGGTCGCCGCCGACGCCCCGCTGGCGCTCACCGGCTACTCCGGGGGGTCCATCGGTGCAGGCTGGGCGGCGATCATGGCGCAGGACTACGCCCCGGACGTCGCGGAGAACATCGTGGGCGTGGCCCAGGGCGGCACGATGGTGCGTCCCGAGCACAACCTGCGCTACGCCGGGGAGGGCAGCGGCTGGTCCGGCGTGGTCGGCATGGCGATGGTGGGACTGGCACGCGCCTACGACGTGGACATGGAGCCCTACCTCACGGACCTCGGGCGCGAGGTCTTCGAGGACCTGGACCGGGTGGCCATCGGCGAGGCGTCCGACTCCTACGAGCACCTGCGCTGGGACGAGATGATCCTGCCCGAGTACCCCGACCCCGACGCCATCCCCGAGGTCCGCCACCTGCTCGACGACACCAACATGGGTCTGCGCGACACCCCGGCGTTCCCCCAGCTGCTGGTGCAGGCCGGCGGCGGGGAGGCGGAGGACACCCCGCCGCACCCCGAGCTCGGTGACGGCGACGGGGTGATGCTCCTCGGCGATACCCGCTCACTCGCCCGGCAGTACTGCGACGACGGCACGGTGGTCGACTACCGTGAGCTGCCCCTCGGCGGGCACGGCCCCGGCGGTGTCGCCTGGGCCGCGCAGATGGTGCCGTGGGTCAACGCCCGTTTCGACGGCGTGGAGCCGACCGGCACCTGCGGGGAGGTTCCCGAGGGAAACCCGCTGGTGTGAGGCCCGCTCAGCTGGCGAGGCTGGAGTGGAAGCCGCGCAGCCGCAGCGAGTTGGAGACCACGAAGACCGAGGAGAACGCCATCGCCACCCCGGCGAGCATCGGGTTGAGCAACCCGAAGGCGGCGACGGGGATCAACGCCACGTTGTAGGCGAACGCCCAGAACAGGTTCCCGCGGATCGTGCGCAGGGTGCGCCGCGACAGGCGGATCGCGTCGACCGCGGAGCGCAGGTCGTTGTTCATCAGGGTGATGTCGGACGCCTCGATCGCCACGTCCGTGCCCGCGCCCATCGCCAGGCCCAGTTCGGCGACCGCCAGGGCGGCGGCGTCGTTGACCCCGTCACCGACCATGGCGACGTTGCGTCCCTCGGCCTGCAGCCTCTCGATGTGCCGGACCTTCTCGTCGGGCATGACCCCGGAGATGACGTTGTCCGGGTCGATGCCGACCTCCGCGGCGACGGCCTTCGCCGCCCCCTCGTTGTCGCCGGTGAGCAGCACCGGGGTGAGACCGAGCTCCTTGAGTCCGGCGACAGCCTCGGCGGAGGTCGGCTTCACCGTGTCGCGCACGGTGACGACGCCGACGACGGTGCCGTCGATCTTGACGACGACGGGCGTGCCGCCGTCCTGCTGCGCCCGCTCCACGGCGAGACGCAGTTCGTCGGGCAGGGCGTCGGACGGACGGGCGACGGTGACCGTCGAACCGTCCACCGTGCCGGTCACGCCGTGGCCGGCGGTGGTGGCGAAGTCCGTGACGGACGGGACCTCCGCGATCTCACCGTCCTGCACGGCCTGCTCGGCCGCACGGACGATCGCGCGGGCGATCGGGTGCTCCGAACCGGACTCCACCGCAGCCGCCGCGGCGAGCACGTCCGTCGTGCCGTTGGCACCGGTGGTGGTGACGTCGGAGACCGACATGACACCGGAGGTGACCGTGCCCGTCTTGTCCATCACCACCGTGTCCACGCGCCGGGTCGACTCCAGCACCTCCGGGCCCTTGATCAGCAGCCCGAGCTGAGCGCCGCGTCCGGTGCCCACCAGCAGGGCGGTGGGTGTGGCCAGTCCGAGGGCGCAGGGGCAGGCGATGATCAGCACCGCCACCGCGGCGGTGAACGCCGTGGCCACACCGTGGCCGAGTGCGATGTGCACGATCAGCGTTGCCACGGCGATGAGAATCACCGCCGGCACGAAGACCTGCGAGATCCGGTCGACCAGGCGCTGCACCGGGGCCTTCTTGGACTGTGCGTCGGTGACCAGCTTCGCCATCTGCGACAGCGTGCTGTCCTCACCGAGGCGGGTGACCTTGACGAGCAGGCGACCGGAGGTGTTGATCGTGGCGCCGGTGACGGTGGAGCCGACGGTGGCCTCCACCGGCACGGACTCGCCGGTGAGCATCGACTCGTCCACCGCCGATGTGCCGTCGGTGACGACACCGTCCGCCGCGATCTTCTCGCCGGGGCGCACCACGACCAGGTCACCGACCGCGAGCTCCTTGACGTTGACGCGGACCTCGGCGCCGTCGCGCAGCACCGTGGCGTCCTTCGCCCCCATGTTCAGCAGGGAGCGCAGCGCCTCGGAGGAACGCCCCTTCGCCCGGGTCTCGAACCAGCGTCCGAGCAGCAGGAACGTGATGACCACGGCGACGGACTCGAGGTAGATCTCGTCCATCGTGGAGTCCGAGGGCAGCAGGTGCATCTGCATGGTCATGCCGGGCATGCCGGCGTTGCCGAGGAACAGCGCCCACAGCGACCACAGGTAGGCGGCCGTGGTGCCCAGGCTGACCAGGGTGTCCATGGTGAATGCGCCGTGGCGCAGGTTTACCAGGGTGGCGCGGTGGAAGGGGGCGCCGCCCCAGAAGTAGACGGGCGTGACCATGGTGAGCACCGCCCACTGCCAGTTGTCGAACTGCAGTGCCGGCACCATGCTGAGCAGGACGACGGGCACGGTGATCAGCGCCGAGACGATCGTGCGCTTCTTCAGGTCCGCGGCCTCGTCGTCGCGGGCGGCCTCGGTGCGGTCGGCGGACCCGCCACCGCCGGGGCCGTCACTGTCGTCGGCACCGGCGTCCGCACTGCCCTCGTCGTTCATGGCGAAGGCGTCGTAGCCGGCGCCGCGCACCGTGTCGATGAGTGTGGTGGTGTCGGCCTTGGACGGGTCGTAGTCGACGGAGGCGGATTCGGTGGCGAAGTTGACCGTGGCGTCCACCCCGTCGAGTTTGTTGAGCTTGCGTTCCACCCGACCCGAGCAGGATGTGCAGGTCATGCCGGTCACGCCGAGGTCGAGGTGGATCACGTCGACTGGCGTGGTCTGGACTGGGTGGTTCTCGACTGGGGTGGTCATGGCTATGCCTTCACGGTGTAGCCGGCCTCGGCGACGGCGGCGGCGACCGCGTCGTCCGTCACGTCCTCGCCGGTGACGCTGACCGCGCCGGTGGGCAGGTCGACCTCGACGGAGGTGACGCCGGCGATGTCGCCGACCTCCTCCTCCACGGAGGCCTTGCAGTGACCGCAGGTCATGCCTTCGACGGTGTAGTTCTTGGTGACGGTGGCCATGGTGTTCTCCTTGCCTTCAATGTTTCTGACATCTTCGACTGTATACCCCTATGGGGTATCCGGCAAGGGGTGTGTCCGGGATCATCCGGGAATACCGCCGCCGCACACCAGGTTGACCGGACGTGACTTCGACATCAACGACTGCAACGACCGCAACTGAAACCACCGTGAACTCCCTCTTCGACCCGCTGGACGCCGGCGCACTGCACCTGAACAACCGGGTGACCATGGCCGCGCTGACCCGCCAGCGTGCCGGGGAGGACGGCAACCCCACCGACCTGCACGTGGAGTACTACCGCCAGCGTGCCAGCGCGGGACTGGTGCTCACCGAGGGCACCTTCCCCGCCTTCAGTAACCGCTCCTTCCCCGGTCAGGCCGGCATCGCCACCGACGAGCACCGCGACGGGTGGGCCCGGGTGGCCGACGCCGTCCACGCCGATGGCGGCACCCTGGTCATGCAGATCATGCACGGCGGGCGCACGTCCCACCCTGACCTGCTGCGCGGCGGCGAGCCGGAGGCACCGAGCGCACTTGGCACCGGTGGTCCGGTCCGCGGTTTCTCCGGCAAGCTCGACGGTGTGGTGCCGCGCGCCCTGGCCACCGACGAGATCCCGCGCATCATCCAGGAGTTCGTGGACGGTGCACGTCGCGCGGTGGACGCCGGCGTCGACGCCGTGGAGATCCACGGCGCGAACGGCTACCTGCTGCACGAGTTCACCGCCGCGTCCTCGAACCACCGGGAGGACGCTTACGGCGGGTCGCCGGAGAACCGGGCGCGACTGACCGTGGAGGTCGTGCGTGCGGTCGCCGAGGAGATCGGCGCGGACCGTACGGCGCTGCGCATCTCCCCGGAGCACGGTGTGCAGGGCGTGCCGGAGGACGACCGGGAGGACGTCCTGGCCACCTACGGTGCCCTGCTCGAGGGCATCCGCGACGTGGGGATCGCCTACCTGTCGGTGCTGCACGCCGACATCGACGGTGACCTGGTCGCTGAGCTGCGCGCGCGTTTCGGCGGGGCGTTCCTGCTCAACAGCGGGTTCGGACAGGTGACCCAGTTCGACGAGGCACGCCACATCGTCGAGGACGACCTGGCGGATGCGGCGGTTGTGGGCCGTCAGCTCATCGCCAACCCGGACCTCGTCCGGCGCTGGAAGGACGGACTGGAGCTCAACGAGCCGGACTCCTCGACGTTCTACGTGGGCGGTGCCCACGGGTACACCGACTACCCGTTCGTGGGGTAGCGCTCAGGCGGGCCCGGAATGATCTCGGTGACCCCGTGGATCATTCTGACGACCGGGTAGGGCCGGCACATTGATGTCGGGCGCCATCGACATCAAGTTGAGCCGCCCGACGCCATGCCGTGCTGCGCGCTCTACAGCGGCAGTCGGCGCACCACTGCCTGCGGCAGGTTCTTCAGGATCATCATGATCGGACGGAACAGCGGGTGGATCCAGATCACCGGCTTGCCACCGTCCACACCCGCGGCGACGGCCTTGGCGGCGTCGGTCTTGTCGACCGTCAGCGGGGCGTCGTCCAAGGCGGCGGTCATGTTCGTGCGCACCTGGCCCGGGCGCACGGTCAGCACCTTCACCCCGGTGCCACGCAGCGCCTCGCCGAGCATGCGGTAGAAACCGTCCACTCCGGCCTTGGTGGAGCCGTAGACGAAGTTCGAACGGCGCACCATCTCACCGGCGACGGAGGAGAACACCACGATCTGACCGTGGCCCTGCGCCTTCATGTGGTTGGACAGCAGCACGCCCACCGACACCGCGCCGGTGTAGTTGACCTGCGCGGCCAGCACGGCCTGCTTCTGGTCGTTCCACTGCACCTCGTTGTCGCCGAGCACACCGAAGGCCACCACGGCCAGGTCGATGTCCCCACCGGCCCAGATCTCGTCGAAGACCCCCGGGTGGGAGTCGAAGTCGGTGGCGTCGAAGTCGACGGTCTCCACGGAGGAGGCACCGGCGGACTCCATGCGTCCCACGGCCGAGGACAGCTCCTCGCCCGGGCGTGCGGCCAGCACCACGCGTGCCGGACCGCGGGTGAGGAACTCCTCGACCACGGCCAGGCCCATGTCGGACGCGCCGCCGAGCAGCAGGATGGACTGGGGTTTACCCACAGCGTTGATCATTGAAATCTCCTAGTTCAGCTCGAGGCGGCGGGACATGTCGGAGGCGAAGACACCGGTCGGGTCGATCTCCCGACGGGTCTTCAGCCAGCCGGACAGGCCGGGGTACATCTTGTGGAAGTTCTCCGCGGACGTGCGGGACTCCTTGGCCAGGTACAGCCGGCCACCGAACTCCATGACCCGCTGGTCGAGCTTGTCCAGGAAGTCGCCCAGGCCCGGACGGATCGGGAAGTCCACGCACACGTTCCAGCCCGGCATCGGGTAGCTCAGCGGTGCACGGTTGCCCTCGCCGAAGAGCTTGAACACGTTGAGCGCCGAGTAGTGGCCGGACTTCTGGATGTCGCGGATGATGTCCTTGAACGGCTCCACGGCCTCGGTCGGCACCACGAACTGGTACTGCAGGAAGCCCTTCGGGCCGTAGCCACGGTTCCACTCGCCGATGAGGTCCAGCGGCTGGTAGAACTGCGTGAGGTTCTTGATCTGGTTCTTCGCCGGTGCGCCCATGGTGTAGTACGCCAGGCCCACGGCCGACAGGGTCAGCTTGTTCAGGGTGAAGGACGGGAAGACGTCCGGCACGGTCATCAGCTGCGGGGCGTTGAACTTCAGCGGGTCCGCCGCCAGCTTCGGGGCGTACTCCTTGAGCTGGTCCAGGGTGGCCAGGGAGCCACGGGAGATCGTGGCGCGGCCCAGCTTCGGGGCCGGGGAGATGCAGTCGAACCACGCCGAGGAGTAGGTGTAGTTGACCTCGGAGCCGTCGGAGTGCGCGGCGATGGTCTCGTCGAGGGTGTCCGTCCGGTCGGTGTCCGCCAGGAAGTAGGCGGTCTCGGTCTTGGTCATCCGGATGGTGGCGCGCAGGATGATGCCGGTCAGGCCCATGCCACCCACGGTGGCCCAGAACAGGGTGCCGTCCGGGTCGTCCGCGGAGCCCTCGGGCTCGATGTGCAGCACGCGACCGTCGGCGACGAGCAGTTCCATGGACACCACGTGGTCGCCGAAGGAGCCGGCGGAGTGGTGGTTCTTGCCGTGGATGTCCGGGCCGATGGCGCCGCCGATGGTGACCTGGCGGGTGCCGGGCAGGACCGGGACCCACAGGCCGGACGGCAGGGCCGCCTTCATCAGCTGGTCGAGGGTCACGCCGGCGTCCACGTCGACCAGGGCGGTGTCCGGGTCGATGGAGTGGATGCGGTTGAGCTGCTGCATGTCGATGACCAGCCCACCGCCGTTCATGGCGGGGTCGCCGTAGGACCGGCCCATGCCGCGGGCGATGACGCCGCGCTTGAGGTGGTCGGGCTTGTCGGCGTTGTCGTCGGCGACCTGCGCGACGGCTGCGGAGATGATGTCGACATCAGGGGTGGCGAGGACCTCGGCCGAGGTGGGCGCGGTTCGTCCCCACCCGGTGAGCGTCCGGGTGTGCGTCTTCAGTTCCATGATGACCACCCTACCGCCGGGGGAGGCCGATCCATGTCATAGTTGGGGCATGGGTCGGCTCGAAGGTACACAGGGTGTGGCGTGGGTCGCACAGGAGTGGGAGTCTGCGCGGGGTATGCATTCCCGCGGTGAACTGGGGGAAGAGCCCTACCTGCGCAGGTGTGGGGAACTGTCGGATTCCCTGGGAAGTTCCCGTGAAGATGAGGAGCTGCGCTACCGGATTGACCTGCTGCGTTGTCTGGAGGGGGAGGCGCTGGACCGGCGCGACACCGTGGACCTGCTCCCGGCGCTGTGGACGATGTACCGCAACGACCCCGCGCGTTTCCCCTCCCACCCGGACGCGACGGGTGGCGGCACAGACGGCACAGGCGACACGGACGGCCTGCCGAACCTCTTCGAACTGCTCTGGCAGGAGGTCGTGCTCAGCGCCGCGCAGCGTCCCGACGTCGACCGGGAGCACCTCGATCACCTCGCCGGACTGGCGGTGGACGCCCTGCGTGAGCTGGGAAGTTCGCCGGAGGACGTCGCCGAGGCGTCGGTGCGTGTCCTGCTTTCCCTCGGCCGGTTGGACGAGGCGCAGGCGTTGCTCGACGACCTGCCGGAGCCCGTGCTGCCCGCGGAGCCGACGTGGGCCCAGGCGCACCGGCACCAGCGCGACCTCGACGTGCGCGGCATGGTGGCGTTGCAGCGCGGTGAGCTGGACGTCGCCGCGGCGATCGTCGAGGCGATGGAGAACGCCCCCGAGGCGCACGTGCAGCCCACGGTGATGCTGGCGGAGTCGCTGATCCCCCTGTCCGGGGTGGTCGCCCCGGAGGTCACCGCCGCCCGCGCGGCGTTCGTCGCCGACCGGTCGGTGGGTTCCCCGGAGCTGTCGGACGCGCTGCTGCAGGTCGCCGAGTACCTCGCGGTCTTCGGTCACGAGGCCCACGCCCTGGGACTGCTGGACCGCATGCTGCCGACGCTGGCGCTGCACCGTCGGGACCCGGAGGCCGACGTTCACCTGCTCGAGGGCCTGCACACGGTGTACGCCGCGGCGGCGGCCGCCGGCCACGGGTCGGTGCGTCCGCAGTTCGCCGGGCTGCCGGCGGTGGTGGACTGGCTGGCCGTTGCCGGGGAGCGGGCCGGCGGCGGCACGGTCGCGGGCCTGGCGCGCTGGACGGGGGAACGGGCACGCCGCGCTGCGTCCGCCCTGGACGCCCGCAACGGCAACGACGTGGAAACGACGGTGGGTCTGGGCCTGCACCGGGTACCGGAGGGTGCCGCCGCTCAGCCCCAGCCGCTGCCGGCGTCCGCCGCCCTGTCGGTGACACCGGCGGTGGTCCCCTCGCAGGAGGCGGCGTTGCCGTCGTGGGTGGAGGACGCCTGGCTGCACCTGCCGCGGGAGGTCGCCGACTGGCGCGGCGAGGTCAGCGGGGTGTTCTCCCCGGAGATCCCCGTCGCCGGCCCGGTGGACCTCGAGTCCCTGGGCGCCGGCGACACGGTCGCGGCGTTGATGCTCTACTCGATGCTGGGTCTGGAGGAGGCGGTGCAGGCCGCGGTCGACCGGTTGGCCGAACTCGCCGACGGGCTGGACCCGCGCTTCGACCTGGGTGTGCACCGGGACCTGGTGGAGGAGCTGCTGCGCCGTTACGACGCCCGCGTGCTCGAGGAGTACGGGGACGACGAAGACGACGATGTAGACGACGGAGACGACGGAGACGACGAAGAGTACGACGCCGAGGCGTCCGACGCGTCCGACACCCCTGCGGCGCTGAGGGAGCTGGACGAGCTGCTGCGTGCGCGCCAGCGCACCCAGGACGAGGTGGAGGACTCCGGTGCAGACCCGGTCACCATCCTCGCCGCCCGGGTGGGCACCGTCGCCGGGCTGTGGCAGGGCTCCGGCCCGCTGGTGCGCCGGGTGATCGAGCAGGACGTCCTGATGGGTGGGGTGTACCCCGACCAGGTGGCGCTGCGCCTGGCGCTGCGCGCCGTCCGGCAGGTCACGCGCCTGGTGCCCCGGTCACTGCCGGAGGTCGGTTCCGCACTGCTCGCCGGCATCGCCGAGCAGGCGGGTCAGGACGGGCAGGACGATCCGGGCGTTCCGGCGCTCGTGGCACAGGTGGCGCACTACGTCGCCGGGGTGGCGTTGAGCCTGCCTGCCCCGCCAGTCGGGCCAACGGCGATGCTCGCCGGGGAGGAGGCGCCGGAGCTGCTCGACGAACTGCTGTCCCTGGGTGTCGCGTTGTCCGGACACGGTGCGTTCCACGAGGCGCTGGCCGTGTACGAGCGGTGCCTCCGTGCCGTCACCGGTGGCGAACACGGTGAACACGGTGCTGCGCCCGAGGACGCCGCGACGATGCGCATCCACCTCCTCGCCGCCCGCGGGGAGACCCTCGCCAAGCTCGGCAACCACCGGGCCGCGGCCGGGGCCTTCGCCGAGGCGTCCGACAGCGCCCAGTTCCGGGAGCAGTGGGAGGCCGCCGCGGAGTACCAGGTCAACTGCGTGTCCTCGCTGCTCGACGACCGTGACTACCCGCGCGCCGCCTTCGTGCTGGAGAGCGTCGACGACATCGAGGGGCTGGACTGGATGCGTTTCCCCCACGCCTCCTTCCGCCGCGAGGTCGAGGCCACCCGGCTGGCCAGCGCGCTGGTCGGGGAGAACTTCGCCCGCGACTGGCCGGGCCAGGTCGAGCGGCTGAAGGACGCCTACCGCGCCTTCCACGCGGCGGCGAGTGCCGGCGGTGCCGGGGCGTCCGACGCCTCGCAGGAGGGCCAGGACGGGCCGGGGATGTCGCCGCAGGAACTGGGCCTGCGCGCCGCCGGTGACCTCGTCGACCAGGTGCTGGCGGTCAACCGGGGTCTGGTGCACACCGACCGGGTGGACGAGGCGCTGGCGCTCACCGCGTGGGCGGCCGGGGAGGCCAAGGACGCCGAAGGGCGGTTCGTGCAGGCCCGGGCGTCGGCACGGGTGCAGGCACACTCGGACAGTGCGGTGGAGTCCGCGCGTCTGGAGGCGTTGACCGAGGAGGCGCTGCTGCTGCACGTCGCCGGACGTGACGACGAGGCGCTGCTGGTCTTCGAGTCCGTGGCCCAGCAGGCGCGCCGGGCGGGGGCGGACTGGCTGCTCGCCGCGGTCACCCACCGGCTCGAGGCCGCCGCACACTACGGCGGGGACACCGGGGTGCGTGAGCGCTACTCCGCGCTGCTCGCCGACGTCACGGGTGCAGGTGCCGGAGCCTAGAGTTCCATGACCTCGCGCACGGTCTCGGGCAGTTCGGCGACGCAGGTGATCGTCGGCCCGTCGTAGTCGCGCAGCTCCTGGTTGATGATGCGCCGGCTGGTGGAGTCCAGCACGGGCATCTCCTGGGCGAGCAGACGCACCATGAACTCGTTCAGCGGCGCCTCGGAGTGGCTGGCGGCCTCGTAGCTGTCGTCGGCACCGGTGCCGCCGACCACGCTGGTCTGGGCGCGCGACCCCTTGGTCCCGGCGGGCTGGCCGTCGGTGGCTTTGGCGATGTTGCGCCGCATCTGGGTCTTCGCGCGGTCTCTTCCGAACATGGGCCCAGCGTACCGCGCCGCCCGCCGCAGGCCCTGAGCGTGGCCAGTGTGTGGCGAGTGTGTGGCCGGAGTGTGGCTGGAGCGTGCCGTTCATGTCCGGGTGCTGTTCTACACTCGGTGCCAGGAACGTACCCGCGAAAAGTAGAGCGCGTAAGAGCGAAGGAGCACCATGGGCAGGTCAGCACGGCCACTGTCGTCGAGGGAATTCCGGATCGTCGCCGCCACCACACTGGGCTACTACCTGGTGCGCGACGTGGTGAAGCGCACCTGGCCCCGCCGGATCGGGCAGGCGGCGGTCGTGGCCACCGGCGCCGGTCTGATTCTGGCCGAGGAATGGGAGGCCCTGTCGGACGCCGAGCGCGAGCAGCTCGCCACCGGTGTTGCTGACCTGCGCGGGTCGTTGGACGCCGGCCCGGTGCCCGGCACCGTCACGTTGGTGGCGGGCAGCACCGTGGCCGTCGGCGTTGGCGCCTGGGTGAACGGCAAACTGGACGCCGCGGGCGCGGCGGTGGTCACCGCCGTGGGCGGACGGATCCCGCTGGTGGGCGGACTGTTCCGTGCCCTGCCGTCGACGACCTACGGTGCCGCGCAGCTCGGCGTCCTGTACGTCCTGAACGAGCGGGCGCGCGGATGACGGCCGCGACGGGGACGTCACAGTCGGGGCAGGCCGGCGGCACGCGTGCGCAGGATCCGCCGGTGATGGTCGCCGCGACGGTCGGCGAGGTCACCGCGGTGTGGCAGGTGGAGGTCGACGCCCGGGTGCTGCTCGGCGACTTCAGCGGCGCGTGGCTGGTGGACTCCGACGGGGTGCAGGGTTTCGCCGCGGACGCCGACTGGATCGAGGGCCGCGACGACCGGGACACGGTGCTCTCCCTGTTGCTGCGCCACCCGGTGTTCCTGGCCGAGGGGACAGCGCTGGACGGTGCTGACGGTGTGCGCACCGTGGACGTCGAGGCGACCGTGCAGGCGGTGCGCGCCGGGGTGGAGCGCAACCGTGCGGACTTCGCCGAGGCGAACCCGGGGAAGCGTCAGCCGTCCTGGGGCGACGCCGACGACATCGTCTTCGAGGTCACCGAGTCGCACGCAGTCCCCGGGGCGGCCCTGCCGCAGGGCCTCGAGGGCGACGCGGCCACGGCGGTCGTGCGCTGCATGGCCACCGCCCGGGCGGTGCGCGGGCTCGTCCGCAGCTGGAACAGTGTGGAGAAGCTGCGCGTGCAGCGTCTCGGCGGGGAGTTGCGGGCCCTGCCGCTCGTGCTGAACTGACCCCATTACTCCGGCGGCAGAGCGTCGGCAACGTCGCTACCCTTGGGTGGCATGAACGCACGGCATGCTCCCCGGACGGACCGCACACGCGGCCCGGCGGCCGGTGACGGCCTTGCCGCGGTCCTGCGTCTGCCCACCCTCCCGCTGCTGGACGATGAGCCCGCCGAACCGACCACCCTGCTCATCCTGGCGGAGTACCACCGCCCGTCGGCGGGTTTCCACACCCGGGCGTTGGGGCTGAACGACCGGCTGTCCGTCGCTGAGACGGTGCGCGCCGTCCTCGTCGCCTTCGACTGGCCGGGTGCCACCGGGATGCTCGACGACCCGGACGCCGGACCGGCATGGTCGCTGCAGGCGCGCCGCAGTGACCGGCTGCGTGTCTACAGCCGGACCGCCGGGCCGATCGGCACGCCGCTGGGTGAGGCGCTGGGGCGTGACGGCACCGCGACCCTGCTCGCCGACGACGTGGTGCTCACCCTCACCACCGCCGGGGCGATGACCCGCGACGAGCACACGCCCGACGCGGTCTGCCTCGCCGGCGACTTCGTGCCCGAGTCGCGCGGTGACCCGGGCGGGGTGGGGCGCACGGTCGCCGCGGACGCACTGGTCTTCGACACCACCTCCGAGTCGACGGAGGGCCCGGGTTTCCCACGCGACGTGGACCTCGCCGCGGTCAACGTCGCGCTGACCGGGGAGGAGACCGTTGAGGAGATCCTCGACGGGCTGGCCCCGGAGCTCCGTGAGCTGCTGCTGGCGGGGGACCTCTACGAGTTCACGCCCCTGCTGCAGGCCCTGGACCTGGGGCGTCCGGCGCAGGTGCCGGAGTTCGCCAGGGCCGCGTTGGACGGGGTGCCCGCCGAGTCGACGCCCGTGGGACGGGCCGCGGCGTGGGCCAGGATCGTGGCGCTGTCGACGTTGTCCGACCGGGCGACCGCCGGGGAGATCTCCGAGATGCTCATGGCGGCCCTGGGGTTCACCCGCGCCGACGCCGACATCGCGCCGGGCGGTGGCCGGCTGTCCACCGACCCGCTGAATGCGGCGGAGATCAGGACGCTGTCCGCGGCGACGGGATGGACGTTGGCGTCCTGTGGTGCCGGGGCCGGGGAGGACTCCCGTGCGGTGGTGACACCGCTGGTGCCACGCCGCAGCCTGCTGGAACGTCTCGAGATGTACCGCTACCTCCTGCAGCGTCACGAGGGTTGAGCCGACACGGCGGGGGTGTCGGTGAGGTTTCGCAAATCACCGCTGTGCCAGTAGCGTATGTCCGATAAGTCTCCGAACACATGAACAGAGAGGACGCCCGTCGTGACCGACGCCATCGCCGAACAGCCGGGCTCCGCCGCGGACGAGCCGGGTGAGCCGGGAGGGTCGGGCAACGGCACTGGCCGGCTGTCCACCGCCGACCGCTACCGGCGCCTCCTCCGGCAGTTCCTGAAGTTCGGCATCGTCGGGGCGTCCGGCGTGGTGGTGAACTCGGCGGTGGTCGTGGTGCTGAACAAGACCACCCAGTGGCTGTGGGACTTCGACGGCCACCACGCCTTCGCCAACCTCTTCGGCACCCAGTTCCACATCCGCTGGTACCACGTGTTCTCGGTCCTGGCGTTCATCGTCGCCAACCTGTGGAACTTCAACCTGAACCGCCGGTGGACGTTCCGCACGTCCGGCAAGTCGAACTGGTTCCGCGAACTGGTGCCGTTCATGCTCGTCGGATTGGGTGGACTGCTGGTCTCCCTGCTGGTGCAGACGGCGCTGATCAACCCGGAGTCGCCGGTGGCGTTGTCCCGGGAGATCTGGGACGGTTCCACGGGACTGCGTGACCCGATCTACTGGGGCAACCTGCTGGGCGTGTGCTTCGCCATCCCGGTGAACTTCCTGGTCAACAAGCTGTGGACCTTCCGGGCCGCGCGTGAGCACTACATACCGACGCAGGTGACGCCGCTGCCGGGAAAGGACGAGAAGTGACGGAGAAGCAGGAAGTCCCGGTGCCCGGGGAGGTCGAGCGTCTGACGTTGAAGACCCAGCTGTTCCGGTTCATCATGACCGGTGTGGTCGGCGCGGTCGTCGACTTCGGCAGCACCTACCTGCTCTACCTGCTGGGCCTGGGGGACGGTACGTCGAAGACCGTCGGTTTCGTGCTGGGCACGCTCACCGCGTACCTGATCAACCGCCGGTGGACCTTCCAGGCGGAGCCGTCGGTGAAGCGGTTCGTGGTCACGATGATCGCCTACCTGGCGACCTATGCGGTGCAGGTCAGCCTGTACACGCTGAGCATCCCGTGGCTGGAGGACATGGACCTGGACCGGTTCTGGGTGCGTGCGATCAGCTTCGTGATCGCGCAGGGCACCGCCACGGTGCTGAACTTCATCATCCAGCGTTGGGTGATCTTTCGTAGCTGAGCGGACGGTCGGCTTCGCCACTGGGGGGGGGGGGGGGGCACTGCGAAGAGGAGGTCGTGGCGATTTCCGTGCCGAAGGATGCTCATAGTGAAGTAAAGAATGCTGTTGGCTATGCTATCTGGGGAGTAGTTGTGGTCCGAGACGTGAAACTATTCTCGGCCGGCCAAATAGAAATGGAGTCACTAAATAATGGGTAAAGTAACTTATTCCGACATGTTCGATGTCCCCGCTTCTCCTTGTGGTGACTCTCGTATTGATGAGATTGAAAAGAATATCGGGAGACGACTACCGAAATCGTACCGGGAGCTGATCAAATCGACCGGTGGGGGCATCGTCAGCAGCGAAGCGGCAAAGTTGCCGATGAGGAGCGTCAGGGATCCTGACGAGGACGCCTGGTTTCTTGACCGGATCTACGGGAATGGCTCCCTCCGGGACGGAGACGGTGAGGACATCGCACTGGATTCACCGTACCTGCGTGGCCTTATCCATGAGTACGGAATTAGTGACAAGCTTCTTGTGTTCTGTGAGCTGGAAGGCGGTCTCGACGAGTGCTTGGCCATCAACTACGGCATGCTGCGATATCCACCGCATTCCATTATCCTCGTCGATTCGGAGGTAGGTAAGACCAAGCTTGTGGCACGGTCTTTCTCCTCATTTCTCAACCGACTCCGCGAAGAGGAGGAACCAGAATGGCTAATACGAAGTAAACTGAGGGCTAAGTCCGGCGAGTTCTCTGAAGAGTTGCGTCAGGTTATGGACGTATCATGCCTTACGAGCGAGGTTCTCCGTGAGCAAGCGCGACGCGTTGTTAAGGAGCAAGATAACTTTGTCCTTCGAGGGGAGGATGAAGGTTATGTCATGCGGGATATTCTCTTTCTTGGCATGTCACAGTTTCGGCAGATATGCGATAAAAAAGACTACGTCGAAGATCCCGTGGAGGGCCCGAGCTACATCAGTATGTTCGGCCTGGTCGGCGAGGAGGACGACGACGAACGTTTTGGGCCCGGAATCTGTAGCCCGCTTTTCGAGTACAAGTGGTGGGATAAGAGGGCTGAGGAGGGAAAGATCGTCTCCACGGAGCACGGATACAAGTTCGCTGACTGGTACGAGGCCGAGGTAGTGATGAAGGTAGATGAGTTGTCAGGAAAGTAGTTCCACCGTCAACTACCCCTGAACGAAGCGCACGGTAATTACTCGGAAGGTCATTGATGTTCGGATTCGGTAAGAAGAAGTCACAGTCAAGCACAAGCCAGGAACCGGCCCCGCGCCCGGCACAGTCAACCGCGGAGCCGGTCGGTGATGTCACCCCGGGTGCTGTTGATGCTGCTGCTGCAACGAAGGCTGTTCAGCTCGTCGCTTCTGGTGCGGGCCTGACCGCCGTGAGTGACGGAACCACCAGACTGTGGTTGCAGTCAGCGGCTCTCGGGCTGGATGAGCTGGACCTGGGTGGCATCGACCTGCGCATCGATGTCTCTGGTTCGTCAGAGTCTCCGCTGGCCCATGATGCGGTGATGGATTGGCACGGCACCCTCGATGATCTGGATCCGATTGATATCCAGCGGGTGGTCAACACGTGGAATGACAGTTTCGTGGCCCCGCGGGTGTTCTCCTACGAGGACAGCCAGGGCCACACTCGGGTGCGCGGTGAGATGATCACGAACTGGTGGGAGGGGCACACCGTCGCCCAGCTCGACGAGTACCTGCGTGCCGTCGTTTTCGGTGCGATGAACCTGAACCAGTGGCTCGACGAGCAGTGGCCTGACGCTGTCCGGCAGCTACCCGACACCGAAGCTAGCCCCGGAGGGGTAGCACTGACTGGGCAACCCCAGGATATCGCTGCCACAGAGAAGATGGCCGCCCAGTTCATCATTCCTGGCAACGCCTTCGGGTTCGTCTTTGGTGACACTGCACCGGTGACGCCGCAGCGTATCACCGAAGACTTCGCGTCGCGGTCCGGGCAGCTTTCACGGGTCGATGAGGACGGGGTGCTGCGGATCCGCTGGGGTCAGCCGGCGGTGGATATTGCCGTCAACGGTGACGTGCTCAGTGTGTCGTCCAGTGCTGAGGTGATGCTCGCCGACCCGGAGAACGCGGATCCGCTGTTACCGGTGGCGTGGAGGTGGTCGACGAACCGGGCGGGTGCGGTGGTCGTCGTGCATCGCAATGCGGATGGGTCGACCTCGGTGATTTACGCGCTGCATCAGTTTGTTGGTGCGGGGATGACCGACCGGCAGTTGTCGGCGACGATGTCTCAGACCTGCGAGTTGGTTGCGGACTGCATGATGGGGCTGGCCGACGAGATCACTGGCTGATTTCATTCCTGCATTCACAGGAGAGGGTCCCATGCCTCCGGAGCTGAACCCCGGGTACGGCAGTTTGTAGAGGGGAATGCAGCGTGGCGGATGGGCTACGGCCGGCGTGGTGGACCGCGACCGGCGGACGGCGTCGCGGACGCCGTGCTCGGTCAGGAAGGGGGTGCTGACGAGGACGGAGGTTCTGTCGTACGGCAGATCTCTTCCCAGTCCTGGGGATAGGCGAGCGTCTGGTCGCCGCTCTTATGGGGTTTGCCGACCACAATTTGGCCGGCGGAGTCACTGATCCTGGAACGAGTGGACTCGGCATTCCGGAATTGAGTGTTGGAGTCTGCATCGCTGAGTTCTGGTGTGACCGTGATCTTTGAGTCCGGGTCTGTGGTCGTGGTGCCGACCTCTGAAACATCCCAGGAAACAGGCTCGGACGGTGCCGGGTCCCCGAGTACGAAAGTGAATGCGCCGGAGGCCGGTTCCGCAGGCGTGTACTCGGCGATGGTGGTGCCGTCCGAGGCTACGGTGACCCCCTCGATCTCCTCGCCGCAGGTATTGACGAAGACGGTCAGCCGCCCTGATTCGTCCTCCATCGTCCCGGAATCCCCAACGAAGGTCGATTGGCCGCATGCTGCCAGCGGGAGAAGCGCAAGCGTGGGAACGAGGAGTTTCCTGCGGTACACGGGTGATCATCCTTGATTCGGGTTGACACTGTTTCTGTCCACCGTACGGTGTCGAACGCCGCGTGGCGGCGAGACTGTGGCGGGCAGCCTACGGCCGGAAGAACTTCTCCCCGCGACCCTTCGCCTGCAGTGCCAGCCAGTCGCGGAAGCCCTTCACGTCGCGTCGCTGCACCAGGAAGAACCAGCCGAAGCGTGCGTATTCCTGCGGCAGCAGCCGGCGCATGCCGGGCTGGTTCATCAGGAAACCGCGGTTGCGGTAGGTGAAGTAGCGCTTCGTGTCGTTGTCCGGGTACTGGGTGTGCATCCGTCCGCCGAGGATCGGCTTGAACTCGTCGGCGCCGTCGGGGTGCAGGTAGGACGTCGTCAGGCAGGTGCCGAACGGCAGGCCCGAGCGCACCAGCCGACGGTGGTACTCGACCTCGTCGCCGCGGATGAACAGGCGGTAGTCGGGCACACCGATGACCTTCATCGTCTCGGCGCTCACCAGTGCACCGTTGAAGAGGCTCGCGATGCCGGGCAGGAAGTCGCCCTGCAGTTCGTGCAGGTAGCGTCGCCACACCACGCCCTGGCGCAGGGGGAAGGCCAGTCGTTCCGGCTCGTCGATGTTGCACACGGCGGGGGAGACCTCGGCCAGCCCGTGGGACTCGGCGACGTCGTAGAGGTTCTCCAGGACGTGGTCGTCGGCGGGACGCCCGTCGTCGTCGGCGCACCACACGGCGTCCACGCCGAGGGAGAGGGCGGTGAGGAAGCCCAGGGCGAAGCCGCCGGCGCCGCCGAGGTTCGTCTTCGAGGGGACGTACACGGCGCGGTCGCCGGCGAGCTCCTCGAGCAGGACGCGCACCTCGTCCTGGTCGCCGTTGTCGACGACGATGACCTTGTCGACCGGGTGCGTCTGCCCGCAGACGATGGCGAGGGAGTTGCGCAGGAGCGCGACGCGTCGGTGGGTGACGATGACTGCTGCGGTGGTCCCGTCGCGGTGGAGCTGAGCTGCTGACGGCATGGGGGTCTGCATGGATGTCATTGTGCCACGCGGTCGCCGTCGAACCGGGGTCGGCGCGGTCGGAAGAAAATAGCTAACCTGGTTGAACTAACCACGACCGGCAGATCCACCGCACCACTGACCCGGTGCAGGACAGGAAGTGACCCCATGGACCCCACGGAACCTATGGACACGTTGGACCCCGCCGCGACGCGACCACGCATCGCCGTGGTCGGCGCGGGCGTCAGCGGACTGACCGCCGCCCACGAACTGTCCACCCGAGCGCAGGTCACCCTGTACGACGCCGACGACCGGGCCGGCGGCCACGCCGACACGACCACGGTCACCACCGCCGGTGGCGAGGTGAACGTGGACACCGGCTTCATCGTCCACAACGACCGCACCTACCCGGTGCTGACCCGGCTCTTCGACGAGCTGGGGGTGCGCACCCGGCCGGCGGAGATGTCCCTGTCGGTGCGGGCCGACGACGCGCACGGTGGCGCGGGGCTGGAGTACGCCGGCGCCCGCGGCGCCGCCGGGCTCTTCGGCGACCGGCGCAACCTGCTGCGTCCGGCGTACCTCCGGATGCTCGGGGAGGTCCTGCGTTTCCACCGCCGGGCCCGCCGGCTGCTGGCGGTGGACGCAGGGACCTCAGAGGAACAGACCCTGACCCAGTTCCTGCACGAGGGCGGTTTCTCCGACTACTTCGTGCGGCACTTCATGACGCCGCTGGTGGCCACGGTGTGGTCCTGCGACCCGGACACCGCGGGCAGCTACCCGGCGCGGTACCTGTTCACCTTCCTCGACCACCACGGCATGCTGCAGGTGTTCGGCTCGCCGCAGTGGCGCACGGTCGTCGGCGGGTCACGCGAGTACGTCCGGCGCGTCACCGCGGTGGTCGCCGGACGTGGCGGGGAGGTGCTCACGGGCACGTCCGTCACCGGTGTGCGGCAGGACGCCGGGTCGGTCGTCGTCACCGTCGCCGACGGCACGTCCCGACGTTTCGACGGGGTCGTCGTGGCCACCCACCCGCAACAGGCCCTGGACATGCTGGAGGAGCCGTCGGCGGTGCAGCGGGAGATCCTGTCGGCGATCCCGTACTCGCGCAACGAGGTGCAGCTGCACACCGACACCTCGCTGCTGCCGCGGGCGGCGGGTGCGCGGGCGTCGTGGAACCACCTGGAGCGCGACGGCGGGGGCGTGGTGGTGACCTACGACATGACCCGGCTGATGCGGCTGCCGCACGCCGACGGGACCCGCTACCTGGTCACGCTGAACGCCGCGGACCTGGTCGACCCGGCCACGGTGCTGGCCACCCGCCGCTACGGGCACCCGGTGTACACGCCGTCCTCGGTGGCGGCGTCGCGTCGGGCGGGTGAGCTCGACACCGGGCGCATCGTCTTCGCCGGAGCCTGGCAGGGCTGGGGGTTCCACGAGGACGGTGCGCGGTCGGGGCACGACGCCGCGGTGCGGCTGCTGCAGGACCCGGGTGCGACCCCGCCGGCACAGCCAGCACAGCCGGCACCGCCCCAGCGTCCGGTGAACCGCGTGCTGCGGACCCGGGTGCGCCACGCGCGCACCTCCCCGCTGGTGCACCGGTTCACCAACCGCTCGTGGATGTGGCTGGTGGACCTGGACCACCTGCCGGACCACGGGGCGGCGTCGTGGTGGCGTGGCGCGTTCGTCGCCGGCGACCACCTGGGCGACCCGGGGCGCAGCATCCGCGACAACATCGTCGACCTGCTCGTCGAGCGTGGGGTGCATGCCCCGGTGGGGCGGGTGGCCATGGCGGCGATGCCGCGGGCCTGGGGCAACGGCTTCAACCCGC
Organism: Corynebacterium sp. AOP36-E1-14; assembly: GCF_052377495.1. Classification (NCBI taxonomy): domain Bacteria; kingdom Bacillati; phylum Actinomycetota; class Actinomycetes; order Mycobacteriales; family Corynebacteriaceae; genus Corynebacterium; species Corynebacterium sp. AOP36-E1-14. The sequence continues at coordinate 56,676 of NZ_JBQSWV010000002.1, read as the reverse complement.
TGTCGGTGTTCTGGTGCGACGCCGAGGACGGTTCGCCGCTGGCCACGGTCCTGGAGGTCCGCAACACCTACGGCGGACGCCACGCCTACGTGGTGCGTCCGGATGCGGCGGGCCGGGCGCGGGCGGACAAGGAGCTCTACGTCTCCCCGTTCCACGGCACCGACGGGAGTTACCGGATCCGGGCCCCGCGGCCGGTCGACGGCCGGGTGCAGGTGGGGATCACGTTGGAGACGCCGGGCTACTCCTTCACTGCCTCGGTGCACGGGCGTCCCGCCCACGACGGCGGCCCCCGCTGGTCCGACACCGTGCGCGCGGCACCGGCGGCACTGCTCACCGCGGTGCTCATCCGGGTGCACGGCGTGTGGCTGTGGGCCCGTCGCCTCCCGGTGCAGCCTCGACCAGACAGTCACCCAGAACACCACCCAGAACACCACCCAGAACACCACCCAGAACACCACCCAGAAATCACCCGGTACACCACCCCGAACGGAGCCTGACCAGTGAACTCCCCCGTTGACACCACCGCAGACACCACCGCACACACACCCCTCGCCCCGCCCGTGCCCGCCCCGGCGCACCCGTCCGGTCTCGTGCCGGCCCCGCCGCAGGCGCGTACCGCCGCCCGCGTCACCCGGCGGCTGCTGGTGCGCGCGGCACGCACCGCGGGCATCACCGTCGCGCACGCCGGCGACCCCGCCCAGGCGTTGCAGGACGCCGACCTGCGTGTCCTGCGTCCCGGGGCGTTCTACGCCCGGTTGGGCGCCCGGGGGCTCACCGGGTTCGGCGAGTCCTACACCGCAGGCGACTGGGAGGCCGACGACCTCGCCGGCACACTCACCGCCCTGTGCCGCAGGTTCACCACCCTGGTACCCGGCTGGATGCAACGGTTCCGGGCGGTCTACCTGCGGCGACGACCACGTTCCCAGCGGAACACTGTGGACGGGGCGCGGGCGAACATAAGCCACCACTACGACCTGTCCAACGACTTCTTCGCCGCCTTCCTCGACCCCGGCATGAGCTACTCCTCGGCCCTGTTCGACCCGCCGGGGCTGGACCTGCGTGCGGCGCAGGACGCCAAGATGGACCGGGCCCTGGACCGTGCCGGGGTCGGCGCGGGCACCCGCCTGCTGGAGATCGGCACCGGCTGGGGTGAGCTGGCGATCCGCGCCGCCGGGCGTGGGGCGCGGGTGCACACGGTCACGCTCTCCGCCGAGCAGGCCGCCCTGGCCCGGGAGCGCGCGGCGAGCGCCGGGGTGGGCGACCTGGTGGACGTGGAGATCCGCGACTACCGGGAGGTCACCGGCACCTTCGACGCGGTCGTCTCCGTGGAGATGGTCGAGGCCGTCGGCCACGAGTACTGGGACGACTACATGGCGGGCATCCGGGACCGCCTCACACCCGGGGGCACCGCGGTCGTCCAGGCGATCACCATGGACCACGACCGTATGCTGGCCTCGCGGGACAACGCCACGTGGATCACCACCTACATCTTCCCCGGCGGGTGCATCCCGTCGGTGCCTGCGCTGGACGCCGCGGCGCGGCGGGCGGGCCTGCGTCCCGGGGCCCGTCGCTTCTTCGGCGCGGACTACGCCAGGACGCTGGCCCTGTGGGACGAGGCGTGCGAGCGGCAGGCCGGACGCATCGGAGAGCTCGGGTTCGACGCGCCGTTCCGTCGGCTGTGGCACTTCTACCTGGCGTACTGCCGGGCGGGGTTCGCCGCCGGCTACATCGACGTCGGCCAACTGGAGTTCCACCGGCCGGTGGACTCCACCACGGGACGGGAGGATCGGTCATGACCGGGGTGCGGAACGAGGATGAGGGCGTCGCGGGACGTCTGGTGTCGGTGGTCACGCAGCTCACCGGGGTGGCCCCGGAGGAACTGCCGGTGCGGTTGCGCGCCTGGGACGGCAGCGTGGCCGGGCCGGACGCCGCGGCGGGTGTGCCGACGCTGGTGGTCAACGACCCGCAGGCGCTGACCCGGCTGCTGTGGTCGCCGGGTGAGCTGGGCCTGGCGCAGGCCTACGTCACCGGTGAGATCGACGCTGAAGCCGCCGGGACAGGGGCCGGCGACCCGCTGGCCGAGGGGTTCGCCCGCCTCGCCGCGCTGGCCCGGCGTCCGGACGTCCGCCTGCGGATGCCGGCGTCCTCCCCGGGTTCTGCCGGGCTCGCAGGTCTTGCCGGGGTCGCTGACGTGCTGCGCACGGTGCGCGAACTGGGTGTGGTGCGGCGACGTCCGGCACCGCCGGCGTCCCAGGCACACCTGCGGGGCCGGGTGCACACCCGTGCACGGGACCGTTCGGTCATCGCCCACCACTACGACCTGTCCAATGAGTTCTACGCGCAGATCCTCGACGAGACGATGTCGTACTCCTGCGCCTACTTCGGTGCAGACGCCGGTGCGGTACCGGCACGCACACTGGCGGACGCCCAGCGCGCGAAGCTGGACCTGCTGTGCACCGCCCTGCAGCTCAGCGAGGGCCAGCACCTGCTGGACGTGGGCTGCGGTTGGGGGTCGACCGCGGTGCACGCCGCGGAGAACTACCGCGTGCGCGTCACCGCGGTGACGATCTCGTCCGAGCAGCGCGACTGGGTCGAGCGGCTCGTGCGTGAGCGCGGGCTGGACGACCGGGTCACCGTGATGCTGCAGGACTACCGGGACGTGCGTGGTGTCTACGACGCGGTCTCGTCGGTGGAGATGGGGGAGCACGTGGGCCAGCGCAACTACCCGACGTTCATCCGCACGCTGCGCGACCGGGTGCGTCCCGGCGGGCGGGTGCTGCTCCAGCAGATGTCGCGCCGGGGCCGTCACCCCGGCGGCGGGCCGTTCATCGAGGCGTTCATCGCCCCGGACATGCACATGCGCCCCCTGGGGGAGACCGTGGCGATGTTGGAGGACGGTGGTCTGGAGGTGCGCGCCGTGCGGGGGATGCGCGAGGACTACGCCCGGACCGTGGACCACTGGATCGACCGTTTCCTCGGCAACCGGGACCGCATCGTGGATCTCGTCGGCGAGGAGGTCTTCCGCGTCTGGCACCTCTACCTCGTCGGCGGGGGCATGGCGTTCCGGCAGGGGCGCATGGGAGTCGACCAGATCCTGGCCACCCGTCCCGGGGCGGACGCGGCCGACGGCACGACCGAGGGCACAGGGGGCGGCGATGTTCGCTGACTGGTTGGGCGTCGCGCTGGCCTGCGCCGCGACGACCGTGGTGGTGATGGCGGTCGTGGCGGTGGTGGTGCGCCGCAGCGGCCGGGTCGCGGTGATGGACGTGCTGTGGGGTCCGCTGATCCTGCTGAACTCGGTGACGGCGGTGCTCGTCGGGCCGTCCGGCGCGCCGGCGTGGCTGATGCTCGCGGTGGTGGCGGTCTGGGCCGCGCGGCTCTCCCGTCACCTGCTCACCCGCGTCGGTCACGACGTCGAGGACCCCCGGTACGAGGAGCTGATGGAGAAACCGGCGTCCTCCCTGCTGACCTCGGTGCTGCTGCCGCAGGGTGCGGTGGCGTGGCTGGTGTCCGTGCCGCTGCAGGTTGCGGCGGCGGCAGGAGCCACAGGTGATTCAGGTGCGCGGTGGGCGTTGGTCGTCGTCGGCGTGGCGGTGGCGCTGGCGGGGCTGGTGGTGGAGACCGTCGCCGACCGGCAGCTCGACGCCTTCCGGGCACAGGGGGTGTCCGGACGGGTGATGGACCGTGGTCTGTGGTCGTGGAGCCGCCACCCGAACTACTTCGGGGAGGCGGTGGTGTGGTGGGGGATCTGGATCGCCGCCGCCGGGGCCGTGCCGTCGGCCCCGGCAGCGCTCCTGGCGCTGGTCTCGCCGGTGGCGATGACCGTGACGCTGGTGTGGGGTACCGGCGCCCGCCTGCTGGAGAAGCGGATGCAGGGTCGCGCCGGGTGGGAGGACTACCGGCGACGGACCTCGGCGTTCATTCCGCTGCCCCCGCGGCGTTCTACGCCCCCGGAGACCCGGAATCCCCAGGGGCCTCAGGACCGACGGAGTCGGTGAGCGCGTCGAGGAACCTGATGATGGCCTGCCGGTCGCCGGACGGTACCGCGTGGGCTGCCTGCATCATCTTCTCGTGCATCGGGGAGAGCCAGTCGTCCACCTCCTCGTGGGCGTGGTCGGTGGCGACGATCACGACGGAGCGCCGGTCGTGGGGGTGTGGGGCGCGGCGCACGTGACCGGACTCGGTGAGCCGGTTGAGCAGCTTCGCCGTGGCGGCGGTGGAGATGTGCAGCGCGTCGGCCAGGCCGCGGGCCGTCACGGGCGTGCCGGCACGTTCGCAGGCGATGACGTGCCGGACGGCCTCGGTGTCGGTGGCGTTGATGCCCATGTCCACCCCGAGATGACGCCGCATCTCCTGGTCGGCGCGGCGGAAGCGGCGGACGGCGTGCAGCAGAGCCACTGCGGGGTCCGTCGCGTCGTACCAGTAGTCCGTTGACATGTACTCAGCATAACCGGTCGGCACAACTAACTCATATAGCTAGAGCGGCGAGGTAAGTGGGCGTCGCGGGATATTGGCCGAAGGGCGATCTCGGTCGCGGGCACCGGGCGTCACTGTCGTGTCACCGGCACGACACCCCGGGGCGTATCTCATGTCAGTGCAGGTCCGACGCGGGAATATTGCCGCTGAGTCATCATTGGAATGTGGCGTGCGGAAGCCGGCGACAGACGCGGTTATTCGCCGAAATGGCCGACGCGGGAGATGCTGCCTCCGTCTGTCGCGGGCCCGTTATTCTTAGCCCGGGATATTAACTTTAGTTGTACGAATAGTCGGATTATGTCTCGAGGTTCGGAATGTCGAGATGTCCCCAAATCCGGCCGATCGTGGAGACCGACAGCCCGGTACGGCGGGAGAGCTCCCGCCGGGTCCAGCCCGCCGTTCCCGTCCGGCCGTGGTGGCGCCCGGGGTGGTGTGCCTTGAGTACCGCGCGGATCTCCTCGATGGTCATCGACGGGGGACGCCCCGGACGGGGTTCGTCGGCCAGTCCGTCGAGCCGGCGCTCGACGAACCTGCTGCGCCACTTGCCCACTTGCCCACGGTCGGTCGGGAGACGCCGAGATGCTCTGCGACACGGGTGTTCGGCGCCCCTGTCGCGCACGCGAGGATGATCCGGGAGCGCAGGGCGAGCTGCCCACCGTCCCCGTTCGGCGACGGTGTGTCCGGCGTGCCTTTCGCCCACTCGGTCAACGTCGCCCGTTCCTCGGGGGACAGCGTCAGCGCCGTCTTCGGGCGCCCTGGCGGGCGGGAGTTCCGGAGGCCGTGATCGTCGGTCATGTCGCTAGCCTAGCGAGATAGGTACTTTCCGTGCCACTTTTTGAGTTTTCCGGAACGGAACGAGGGAATGGAGGTAATGATCCTCGCCAGGTGAACGATAAAGGTCGGTCCACCTCCAATCGAGGGTGGACGTCCCCCTTATCCGACCGGTCGCCCCTAGCCCCGTACAGGGGATGGCGCCGGTATCGGTGTCCGGCCTTGCGTGGCCACCCTCGAATGGAAAGTCAACGAGAGAAAAAGAATGCTTTGCGCAAGAAATAGTGTGACGTTTGGGGGCACCGTCACGGGGGCGTTCGGAACCGCCACCGGACCGCCACCGAGCCTCCGGGGAAAAGGGGGGTCGATGGTAGACTGACCGGAATGGGACGACGAACAGTGATCACCTACGTAGACGACATCGACCGTGAGGAACTGGCCCCCGACGAGGTCCGCAGCGTGAAGTTCGGCTTCCGTGGCGACGACTACGTCATGGACCTCTCCGAGCTCAACGCCGAGATCTTCGCCGAGGAGCTCGAGCCCTACCTCAAGGTGGCGCGCAAGGTCCGTGCCTCCACCGGGCCGCGCCAGGCGAAGGGCACCCTGTCGGCCAACGCGGCGCGCGTGCAGCGCTCCAAGCGCAACCAGCGCATCCGCGACTGGGCCAACGACAACGGTTTCGTGGTGTCCTCCCGGGGAAAGCTCTCCGACGAGGTCATCAACGCCTACGAGGTCGCGAACCCGCAGGACATCTGACACAGGACATCTGACCTGCTAATACCCCTTGTCGCCGGGGGTGCACGGGCGTAGCTTCTTGCTATGCGTAGAGCGCAGGGCCATCCACCGGTCCGCCGGGACGCCTTCACCGCACAGGTGCCGCGTCCCCTCCGAACCGCCGGCCACGACACCGGTCACAGTACGGGGCACGACGCCCGCCACCCGTGGTGGAAGGTCATGTGCCTGTCCGGCGTCGACTACTTCTCCACCCTCGGTTACCAGCCGGGCATCGCCGTCGCCGCGGCCGGTGCCCTGGCCCCCGTGGCCACCCTGGTCCTGGTGGCGGTGACGCTGCTGGGGGCGGTTCCGGTCTACCGGCGTATCGCCGCCGAGTCGCCGGACGGTCTGGGCTCGGTCGGCATGCTCGCCGCCATGGTCCGCGGCTGGCGCGGGAAACTCCTGGTCCTCGTGCTGCTCGGCTTCGCCGCCTGCGACTTCATGATCACGGTCACGCTGTCCGCCTCGGACGCGGCGGCCCACCTGCTCAGCTCCTCGACCAGCCCCTTCCTCCTGCCCGTCACCCTCGTACTCGTCGGCCTGCTCGCCGCGGTGTTCCTCAAGGGTTTCACCGAGGCCGTGCGGGTCTCCGTGGTGCTGGTGGGTGTCTACCTGGCACTGACCACCGCGGTGGTCGTCGCCGGACTGTGGCGCATCCTCACCGAACCGGGCCACGTGGCCGACTGGACGGCCGCACTGTCCAGCCAGCATTCGAGCGTGTGGGCCATGGCCGCCGTGGCGGTGCTGGTCTTCCCGAAGCTGGCGCTCGGACTGTCGGGGTTCGAGACCGGGGTGTCGGTGATGCCGCTGATCCGCCCGGGCCCCGGAACGGATCCTGGAACCGAGATCACCGCTACCGCGGCACGTGACTCCCGCATCCGCGGGGGACGCCGCCTCGTGCTGGTCAGCGCGCTGGTGATGAGCGCCTTCCTCGTGGCGTCCTCCCTGTGTGTGACGATGCTGGTTCCCGCCGGGCAGCTGGCGTCCGGCGGTGAGGCCAACGGCCGCGCCCTGGCGTGGCTGGCGCACGAGCAGTTCGGGCCCGTCGTCGGCAACCTCTACGACGCCTCCACCATCGCGGTGCTGTGGTTCGCCGGTGCCTCGGCGATGGCCGGGATGCTCGCGCTGATCCCGCGCTACCTGCCCGCCTACGGCATGGCGCCGTCGTGGGCGCGACGCTCGCGTCCGATGGTGGTGGTGCTGACCGGCGTGGCGGTGCTGCTCGTGCTTCTCTTCCGCGCCGACGTGGACGCCCAGTCCGGCGCCTACGCCACCGGTGTGCTGGTCCTGCTGTTCTCCGGGGCGTCGGCGGTGACGCTGCACACGAGACACCGTGGCACACGTCGGGCGACCATCCTGTTCGCCCTGGTCACGCTGGTGCTGGGCTACACCCTGGTGGCGAACGTGATTGAACGTCCCGAAGGGCTGCGGGTGGCGGCGTGGTTCATCGTGGGCATCATCGTGGTCTCGGCGGTGTCACGCACACGCCGCTCGCTGGAGCTGCGCGGCACCGAGATCCGGTACGACGCCGCGGCGCAGCACATCCTGCAGGCCGCTGCCGCCGGCACCGGGGAGCTGCACCTCGTCGCCACCTGCGCGCAGGACGTGGCGGGGGACGTGGCGGCGCGGGAGCGCGGCGTGCGCCGCGCCAACCACCTGCCGGCCGACCGGGCCTTGGTGCTCCTCGAGGTCAGCGTGACCGACGCCAGCGACTTCACCTCCGTGCTCGAGGTCACCGGCCGGGCCGTCGACGGGGTGCCGGTACTGAACGTCACGGCCACGACGATGCCCAACGCCGTCGCCGCGGTCGCCCTGGACGCCCGGGAGCACGTCGGTGTGGTGCCCGACCTCTACTTCGAGTGGGGGACGGGGACGCCGGTGCACGAGATGCTGCGCTTCCTCACCGTCGGCCGTGGCCACAACGCCGCGGTCACACGCGAGGTGCTGCGCCGGGTGGAACCCGACGAGGCCCGCCGCCCGCGCGTGCACGTGGGCTGACGGCTCAGCCGTTCCCGTCTGTGCCGCCGAGCGCGAGCACGACCACCGGGTCGCTCGTCGGAGCCGGTGAACCACCGGCCGGTTCCTCGGTGACGGCCATCGCGGCGGCCCCGGTCCCGTCCGCCCCGCCGTCGCCGCCGACGCTGATGACCCCGTCGGAACCGTCGAACAGGCCCGCCGAGGTCGGCTCGCCGGCGTCGTCGAGGGCCCACAACTGGTAGACGCGGTCGTCGGCGACCCCGGGCAGGTCGCGGGCGATGACGGTCATCTCCCCACCGGCGGCGACGACCGCCACGGACCCCTCTTCACCGTCACCGACACGTTCCGAGGTCACCGACGCGCCAGGGGAGGTGAGCATCCGGGTGATCTCCCGGGTGGTGTCCTCGGCCTGCACCGAGGTGTTGTGCTGGGAGATCGCCACCGTCAGCGACGGCACGGCGACGGCGAGGGAGACCGCGGCGACCGCCGTCATCACCCAGGCCGTCCTGCGGGAGCGGCGGTAACCGTCCAACCGGGTGACCGGTGTGACCGGGGCCGCCGGCGCATCAGGACCACCGGCACCGTCCGCGGCGAGGCGGCGCATGACCGCCTCCTTCACCTCCGGCGGCGGGGCGGTCTCGTGCACCGCCGCCAGCTGCGCGGCGACCTCCCGGTAGCGGCGCAGCGCGGCCGCGGCGTCCGGGTCGGACGCCGCCAGCGCCTCGGCCTCCCGCACGTCCTGCGCGGAGTCCAGGGCGTCGAGCGCCAGCCCGACGAGAAGTTCATCGGTTCGGTCACGGTCAACATCACGGTCCGGTCCGGTCATCTCAACTCATCTCCAAACAGGTGCGCATGCGCGACAGGGCCGAGCGGATACGGCTCTTCACCGTGGCCAACGGCGCGGTGAGGTGGCTCGCCACCTCGGAGTAGGTCCGCCCACCGAAGTAGGCGGCGACCAGGGACTCGTTCTCCAGGTCCGTGAGCTCGCCCAGGCAGTGACGCACCCGGTCGGACTCCTCGCGCCGGAGCAGGTCGGTGTCCACCCCGCCCGAGCCGCCGGCGGCGTCCGGCACGTCGACGTCCCGGAACTCGTGGTGGGTACGGTGCTCGCGGACCCGGCGGGAGGACTCCGAACGCACCCCGTCGACGGCACGACGGTGCGCGATCATCGCCGCCCAGGCGTACACGGTGCCACGGGCGGGGTCGTAGGACGACGACCTCGTCCACAACTCCAGCATCACCTCCTGGGTCGTCTCGGCGGCGATGCCCTCGTTGCGCAGGACGCGACGGCAGATGCCGTGGACCACGGGGGACACCTCGTCGTAGAGCAGACCGAAGGACCCCCGGTCGCCGGCGGCGGCACGCTCGACCAGTGCGGTCAGCTGCGTCTGGTCCCGTCGCCCGGGGTCGGGGGTCTGCTGGGTCATGAGGTCGATCATAGGGATGGTTCAGTCGACGAGAGCGTCCTTGAGCGACTGGATCGTCCCGGCCACGGTGGAGATGTGTCCGGCCAGGCCCTCGGCCAGCTCATCGGCGTCGAGCTCGCCGTCGGTGATCCCGGCGAAGAACTCGCCGGCCTGCGGACGGTAGCCGTCGAGGTTCTCCAGCGCCTCGTCCGCTGCGGCGGTGTCGTCGGTGGCCAGGGCGTTGGCGTAGTCCACGAAGTAGCCGATGTGCTCGCGCCACAGCGCCAGGAACTCCTCGCCCTTCTCCTCCCCGGCGACGGAGCCGACCGCCTCCGACAGGGCCATGGAGTTGTGGTCCAGGGTGTCGGCGGCCGCGGCGAACGCCTCGGAGTCGGTGCCGCCCTCCGTGGTGTAGGCGGTGAACACGGCTACCCCGGCGAGGTACACGTGCTCCTGCAGCCCGGTGGCCAGGGTGACGCGCAGGGTCGCGGCATCGTCGGTGGCATCTCCCTCGATGTCGTTGCCCTCGGCGAGTCCCGAGGCGAGCGTGGCGATGAAGTCGCCACCGTGGGACGCCGCGGCGTGCAGGTCCCCGTAGGCGGCGGTGTCGCCGGCGGCGAGGGCGTCGATGGCCTGTGAGAGACTGTCGACGTGGTGCTGCAGGCCCTCGGTGGCCTCACCGGCGTCGATGACCCCCTGCGACAGTCCGGAGAACGCCTCGCCGGCATCCACCGTGTACTGCGTCAGGTCGTCCTGGGCGGCGGCCTTCGCCGCCTCGTCGCCCTCCTTGGCGGCGGTGGCGTAGTCCACGAAGTAGCCGATGTGGTCACGCCAGAGCTCCAGCACGGCGTCGCGCTTGTCCGGGTCGATCGTGGCGACCATGTCGGCCAACGCCACGGCGTTGGCGTCCAGGGCGTCGGACGCGGCGGCGAAGGCGTCGGAGTCCGCTCCCTCGGTGTAGGCGGTGGCCACGGCCATGCCCGCGAGGTAGACGTGTTCCTGCAGGTTGGACGCCAGGTCGGCGTGCAGGGTGGCGGCGTCGGAGTCCGGGTCACCGTCGATGCCGGCGGAGGCGACGATGCCGTCGGCGAGGGTCTGGCCGGTCATCGGCATGTGGGACGCCGCGGTCATCGCGTCGGCGAAGGGGTCGCCGGTGCTCACCGGGGTGATGTCCCCGCCGGAGCCGTGGCCGGAATGCTCGTCCATGGTGGAGTCGGTCATGTCATCCATGTCGGAGGTGCTGGAGGTGCTGGAACTTCCTGAGGTCATTGAGCCGGTCGACCCGTCGGAGCCGTCCGAGTCGTCCGAACAGGCGGCGAGGGCCAGGATCAGGGCGGCGGCGGAGCCGACGGCGACCGTCTTGGCGGTGTACTTGGTGGACTTGGTGGACATGGTGGGCACTCCTCGGTGTGTGGGCCTGACATGAGGCCCGGGGATGGTGTCACCCCTGAGTTCGGAGCCGCACGCGCCGCGGATTGGTCGGGTGGGGAAAAAGTTTCGGGAAAGTTCCCCGGCCGCCGTCAACCGGGGTGTTGCGCGACCCGTCCACCGGGTATTCCTTAGAATGATGGGCGACGACACAGTTTTTGCAGTCTTCGCCCTTCATCTTTTTCTTCGTCACCACAGGAGCCCACCATGGTCGCAGCACCGCTGGACACGTTGACCGTCATGCAGGACCTCGACCAGCTCCGGGACCTGGCCGACGAGAACTGGGACGCGCTGTCCTCCGCCGGCCAGGCGGAGGCCTTCCTGGCCCAGACCGCGGAACTGGACACGGTGTCGCTGCGCATCGGTGAGCTCTCCGTCGACGACCCGCGGCTGCGCAGCGTGCGCGACCTGGCCTTCGCCCGCTGCGTCGCCGCGCAGGCGTGCCAGCTCGGCGACGAGCTCGAGGCCGCGGCGTCCCTGCTCGCCGCCCTGTCACTGTCAGCGGGCGACCCGGTGATGCTCGCCACCGCCCGGCTGCACCTCGCCGAGTCCGCCCTGCTCCAGGGCAGGAGGGAGGACGCGGAGAACCTGGCGCTCAGCGTGCGCATGGCCGAGGGCGAGATCGACGCCACACCGGTGGCCGGAGGCCTGCTGGAACGCATCCGCCGGCCCGAACCTGAGCCGGAGCCGGAGCCGGAGCCCGAGGTCGTGCTGCCGCAGACCGTCACGGCGTCGGTGACCTGGGACGACCGCGTCCGCGAGCTCGCCGCCGAGCCGTTCACCGAGGACAACGACGCCCGGTGGGACGAACTGCTCGGTGAATGCCGGTACAGCCTGGAGACCGCCGACAGCACCGGCGACCTGTCCGCCCTGCGGCACCGGCTGGGGGAGCTGATGGACGTCATCGCCGGGTCACCGTCGCTGGAGTCCCCGCACCTGCGGCCCGAGGTGATCACCCGCGCCGTGGGCGTGCACCGCCTGCAGCAGGCGGTCATGGAGGCCCTCGGAGACTCCATCCGTGCACGCCAGGACCGCAACAGGTTCTTCGAGACCGTGCTGTCGCGGGTGAACCGCGAGCTCCCGTCCTCGGTGCCGCTGGACGACAGGATCCTCGTCACCCACCTGCACCTCAACCTGTCCGCCGAGGTCACCGGGCACGACCCGGAGGCACGCAGCGGGTACGCCTCGCAGCTCGCGGAGCTCTACCAGCGCAAGAACGACCACAACGGCGAGATCATGGCCTTCCTGGAGAAGGGCGCGTGCCTGGAGAAGCTGGGTCGGCTGGCCGACATGTACGACGTCTACGAGCAGTCGCTGAACCTGTCGCGACGCTACGGGCTGACCAGCGGGGTCATCTGGTCCACGATCCGCCTGTCCTACGCGCACTTCCTGGCCAAGGATCCCCGCACCGCCACCCAGCTGCTGCTGGACATGGACGAGCGGCTCACCGAGGACGAGGTCAGCGGGGTCGACGAGCGCGAGGCCTACGCCGAGGCGAAGGTCGCGCTGGCCAACCTCTTCGCCCACGCCGGTGCGCAGGACGGCTCCCAGCGTTTCTACGGTGAGGCCGCCGACATCTTCGACTCGATCGGCAACGACGGCCGCGCGTGGGAGTGCCGGCAGAAGTCCCTGCAGTGACCGGCTAGCCGGTGAACACGCCGTGCGGGGCGAGCACGGAGAGCACCGGGTCCAGCACCCGGTAGGGGGCGATGCCGCGGCGGTTCAGCTTCTCGCCGTTCGGTGACTCGCCGAGCGCGGAGACCGCGCAGTACTGCCACAGGTCCGGGCGCACGTGTCCGGCGGCCTGCGGGGCGGCGTCGTACGTCCAGCCGTAGTCCTGTCCGATGAGGTTGACCAGCTTGTCCGCCGACATGTAGCGCAGCAGGCTCTCGATCTCCAGGTGGAGCAGCCGTTGGTCGTTGACGTCGTGGTCCCAGCCGGTGTCGCGGCGGAAGGCCGCACCGTGGTTGCCCATGATGCGCGCCCATTCATTGTCGCCGGTGCGGGCGAGCTGCTGGAGCGTGTCGAACTTCGAGATCGTGACCGCCAGTTTCGGGCGGCTGCCGTCCAGCAGGCGGATGAGGTTGCGCAGCACGTCCTCCGGGTCGCCGCCGGTGAGGTTCTGCGGCGGGATGATGCCCTGCAGGTAGGTGCGGATCGCCGGGACGCGCAGCGGGTCGAACAGGAAGATGATCAGGTCGGCGTGGCGGAAGAACGACAGTTCCGACGGGTCGGACGGCAGGTTCTCCAGGTCCTCGCCGGCGACGTCGCGGAAGACCAGGTAGTGGGGACGCAGCGTGCCCTGGGCATCCGTCCACCGGCCGAGGGAGAAGATCAGTGGGTCGCGCTGGTACGCGTCCGAGCTGGAGGCCGGCGGGGTGGCCGGCATGTGCTTCATCTCCCGGTAGAGCGGGGTCTCGTAGTGGGTGCGGAAGCGTTCCTGGGTGGAGTCGTCCGCCGCCTCGACCACGCGGTTGTGGTGGCTGGCGATCTCCTCGAGCTGTTTGATCAGCACCGCGGTGTACAGGCTCTTGCCGGACGCCCGGGCGCCGGCCATCGCCACGCAGTGCACGTGCGCGTGGTCCCAGTCGGACGGCAGGTCCTGGTGTCCGGAGACGGAGGCGCCCGGGTGGAGGGGCTCGAAGGTGTACGGGTCGCGGGAGAGCGATCCGGCCTGGTTGGGGGCCTGGTGGGCGGATGTCACGCGGAGACCTCCTTCACGGAGTCGAGGATGGAGGCGACGACGGCGGCGCCGTGGTTGAAGGCCCCCGGGTCGCCGGCGAGCAGGCCGGCGGCGAGGCGGGCGTCGACCGGCAGCACGCCGGTGGCGGCGGTGAGGTCGGGGGAGGAGGAGAACAGCGACGCCTCCTCCACGGACCCGTCGCCGAGGACGAGGACCAGGGAGGTGGAGCGGCCTGCACCGTCTGCGACCATGCCGGTCACCGGTGTGGAGGTGAGGTGGACGGTCAGGGTTCCGGGGGCGGTCCCGGCCGGACCTGCCGCCGTTCCTGCCGCCGGGGTCCCGGGCAGGACGGACGCGCCGACGCGGGTGACGTCCGCCGCCGCGGCCTGCAGGACGAGGTCGTCGAGCTCGGGGACGGAGACCTCGCCGCGGCGTCCGGCGCCGGTGAACAGTTCCACGGTGTCGAGGGAGAAGGTGGTGGCCAGGCCACGCACCGCGGTGACCGCGGCGGTGAGGGTGTCCGGCTCGGTGGCGGCCGACAGGGTCGCCCCGGTGTCGGCGAAGACCCGCAACGCGGAGACGCCGGAGACGCCGGCCGTGGAGGTCAGGTGGGTGCGCACGGCGGAGGACACCGCCATCACCGCCCGCGGCAGGTCGGTGGACACGGAGGAGCCGTAGGCCGTGAGGTTGTAGGAGGAGCCGGTGTGGTCGATGCGGCCGAGCTTCTTCTCCGGGACCCCGCCGACGCGCACCACGGGGAACTCCACGGTGGTGCGGTCGGTGCCGGTGACGGTGAGACGCACCGCCTGGTCGATGCCGAAGTCGCCGCCGGAGGTGGGGGCGATGGTGATCGTCGCCGAGGCGGGCACGGCGGTGACGATGGCCAGGGTGTTGTTCGGGGTGGTTGCCCGGACGTCCTCGCCGGTGACGCTGATGCGCAGGTCGGACGTGCTTCCCCCCACGGGGAAGACCTGGACCTTCAGCAGGCCACCGTCGTCGACGGCGTGGGACTCGCCGTCGTTGAGTGAAATGGTGTGCATGGATGGTGTCCTTATCGTCGGGGGGTGCGGTTGAGCGGGAGGTGGTCGGGCTGGGCCTTCGCCAGTGAACGTTGCCGACCGAGGTACACGGCCTCGGCGAGCTCGCGGAGGCGGGGATTGACCAGTGAGCTCAGGTTCGGGTGTCCGGTGTCGTAGAAACCGTGTTCGGAACCGTGGTGGACGGTGTAGTCGACGGTGTCGTCCACCAGCCGGTCCCGGTCGGTGTCGTCGACGGCGCAGAGCGCGTCCTGGTTGCGGTCTCTCCCGGCTTGCCGCAGCGCAGGGAAGTACCCGTAGGACGCCAGCGCCAGCATGCGCACCCGCGTGGTCCAGCCGAGTTCCGTGGCCGGGTCGAGCAACAGGTACTGGGGGACGGGCTGGGTGAACCCGTGGCGTGCCTCGGTCTGGGTGAACACGTTGTTCCACTCCGAGAGCGGTGCACCCAGGATGAAGTCGGTGTCGATGTCGGAGGTGAAGACGATGGCCGGCAACGTGCCCTCGGGTGTGGACCGTGCCGGTGCTGGTGCCGGTGCCGCCGGGGCAGGCCGGGGCTGTGTCGGCAGTGTCGGCTGTGCGGGTTCGGCCGTGGCACCGGTGTCGAAGGGGTTCGCGGTGTGCGACGTGGCCTCCGGTTCCCCCGGTGTCTGTGGCGCGGTCACCGGTGCCCAGGTCGTCCCGCCCCAGCCGGACATGACGGACGTGGCCGCCAGGCTGGACGTGCTGGGCGCTGCGGGCGCCGGGGCGTCCGGCACGACGGGGAGCACCGCTGCGGTGTCCACGACGAGGACGCCCGGGGCGTCCTGCATCTTCTCGGCCTCGGCGGACGGCACCACGGCGAAGGACACTCCGGCGGCGAGGGTCTCGGTGACCGTGGCGGCCTTCTCGTAGGTCGACCAGGTGAAGGAACGGTCCGCCGGCAGCGTCGGCGGGAGCTGGTCGGCCAGGGCGGTGATCCACAGGGGCCCTTCCGCGACGTCGGTGAGCAGCACCACCGGTGTGCCGTCGGTGACCCGGGCGGCGAGGAAGTCCAGGATCTCGCGGCGCGGAACCGGACCCGCATGTGGCCGGACCCGGCCCAGCTCCTGGGGCCAGGACAACTCGTCGGCGGTGCCGGTCCCGTCGAGGAAGCCCTCGATGACCTTGTCGGTCAGCACGGTGGTCTCGGTCATGTCGGTATTGCCGGGGGCCTCGGCGGCGTCGACCTTGCGCTTGCCGTAGGGCGCGGGGACGGACGCGGAGAACATCAGCTTCACCGCGTCGCGCCGCGGCAGGTGGCCGGGGTCGCTGACGAAGACGTAGGTGAAGACGTTGCCGGGGCGTCCCGTCGCGTCCTGACCGGCGGGCACGGAGGCGAGGAACACGCCGGTGTCCGCGGACTCCACCGGCTCCCACGGGGCGGGCAGCCAGGCGAACCGGCGGATCCGCCGGGCCAGCTCCTCGCGGTCGGGGAAGGTCGGCAGCGCGACCGGGTCGGACAGGTGGGTGGGGATCAGCGGGACGACCTCGTCGACCTGGAAGGCGGCGAGCTCCCCGGTGCGGTGGCCGACGCCCCATCCGCCGGAACGCTGGTCGGACGGTGAGAACGAGGCGTAGGTGAAGGAACCGGACATGTCAGGGGTGCACCTTCCGACGCGACGGGTAGGCGAGCTTCGTGGTGACGACGGACTCCACCACGATGGCGGGGATGGTCGCGGCGTTCCACGACGTCGGGGTGGTGCCGGTGGAGGCGCCGGTGCCGGCGGCGTCGGGGTTGCCGAGGCTGCCGCCGAACGCGCCGGCGCTGAAACCGGCGCGCGGGGTCGGGCTGGCGGCCGGTGCCGGGGTGGCAGAGGAGGCAGGGGTGGTCGGGGTCTCCGGTTCGTCGACGAAGAGGCGCAGGTAGCCGCCGTCGATGGTGGTGTGGTCGATCCACCAGGTCGCGTCCTGCGACGATGCCGAGGTCACTCCCCACCCAGGGGTGGACTGCGACCCCTGTTCCGGGCCGGACAGCGATCCCGACGGCAGGGCGGACTGGTAGAGGTCCGTCGTCGGCTGCGGCTGCCCGGCGGGCCCGGCCGACGCACCGTCCTTCGCGCACGTCACCGCGGAGCCGTCGCCGATGTGCAGCGGGAGCCGGGACGGGTTGTGCACCAGGCGGAAGTGCGGGGCGTTCGCGTCCGGGTTGCCGACCGACCAGATCTGCAGCTGCGGGAAGCCGTCCGGCGAATCGGTCAGGTCGTAGGAGTACGCGCGCAGCCCCGGGTAGGTGATCTCCGTGGGGGAGTCGGCGTACTTGTCCTTGCCCGCCCAGATCGCCGCGGGGGTCAGCGTGACCTTGTCGCCGGTGTTCAGCAGGTTCAGGCGCACCCCGCCCTGGCGGCGGTAGGCGTCCTCGTCGAGACGCATCCGGTCCTGGGTGGTGCGCACGTTGATGTGCGTGGCGCCGGCCGGCCAGTCGAACGTGATGAGCTGGCCGGACACCCGCTCCACCAGCTGCGGGTCGGTGATGTTCTCCACGCGCTGCAGCACCCGGCTGTCACCGACCCACGCCCGCTGCTCCACGATGTTCACCGGGGTGATGTACACCTGGTGCCAGTCGGCCGGCCACACCAGCGTGCGGGTCACGTGCTCGCCGGGCACGGAGTTGTCGTCGGTGGTCCACTTGGTGGAGCCCAGGGCATCGTCGTCGTCGAGGTAGCCGCGGTCGACCTGGCCCAGGGGGAGCTCCGGGTCCGGGGCGGTGTCGGTGAGGAAGACCCGGACCTGACCGGTCGGCGGGGCCTCCCACTCCAGGATGATCTGGTCCTCGTTGTTGTGGTCGGGCAGGTAGCCGGCGGTGATCAGGGAGACCTTCTGGATCTCCGCACTGACCAGGATCTTCTGTTCCGGGATCGCCGGGCCGGTGTGGGTGCGCCCGCGGAAGGAGACGACCGGGGCCAGGGTGAAGTCGTAGTTCAGCCCGCGGGTGCTGACGCGGTAGCTGAAACCGGACTGTTCCACACCACTGACCAGCATGTTGCCCGGGTCGGTGAGACGTCCGGCGTAGCCCTGCCTGGCGTGGTAGACGCGCACCTCGTCGTGTCCGGGCATGGCGTCCCAGGAGCCGTTGACGGTGCCGTTGGACTCGACGAGCTTCACGTCGCGCGGCGGGTAGATCGCCACGTCCTCACCGATGAACAGGGCAGGGGCGTTGAGCAGCCCGGCGGGGCCGCCGTCCCAGGTGTAGGCCCAGACCATGTAGTGGCGCAGGCCGGTGGAGTTCGGGCGCTCGTCGCGGAAGGCGGTTCCGTGGGTGATGACCAGTTCGGTGCCGGCGCCCGGGGCGCACTCGGCCTCGTGGTCGGCGGCGATGACGCGGTAGAGGGTGGTCTCCTTCGGACGGTTCGGCAGCTTCGGCCAGGTGATCAGCACGGACTCTTTGCCGGTGACGTCCGGGTCCTGCGAGGCCTGCGGGTCCTGTGGGGCGGGGTCCTCCACCGAGTAGTTGACCTTGATCGGGCCGGGGGAGGTGTAGCCCTCCGGCGCGCTGTAGGCGAACGCCTCGTCGGAGCGCTGGAAGATCTGGGTGAAGATCGGGTCTCTCTCGAAGTCGGACTCGTCCACGGTGTTCGTGGCGGCGTCGCCGTCGAGGAGCAGCTTCATCTGGTCGGCGAGGGACATGGGCGCCTTCGGTTCCTTCTTCTGGTTCTTCGAGGACGGGGCGGGGGACGTCGCAGGCTCGGGTTCGGGGGTGGGCTCAGGTGCGGGCACTGGGGCCGGTTCGGGGGCTCGCTCTGGGGCTGGATCTGGGGTGCGGCCCTCGAAAAGACCGCGGACGTCGGACGCCAGGGCGTCCTTCGCCTGGTCGTCCAATCCTGATGGCAGCAGGTCGCGGACCGCGTCCTGTGTGGGGTCGGCGAGGGTGGCGATCCGCCGGCAGACGTCGAGGGGCAGGTCGTGGATGTGGGAGGTCATGTCCTGTCCGTCACTCCCCGAACCGGGGGCCGTCGAAGGTGGGCGCCTCGAAGGACGGTGCCTCGAAGGACGGTGCATCGAACGTCGGCGTCTCGAAGGGGGCGGCCTCGAACACGGGCATCTCCGTGGAGGTGACCGGCACGTCGGCGGCGGCCTCGGGCTCGCCGCCGAGGTTGGACAGGGCGGTGGTGCGTCCGAACTGCACCAGGGTGGCCGAGCGGGTCAACGTGTGGGACGCGTCGCTGCGCGTGCGGTCGAGACGGCACACGTTCGGGTCCATCGACGTGGCGCCGTCGTTCAGCGCGACGGTCGACACCACGTCCTGCAGGAAGTTGCCGGCGACCCGGTTGTCGGTGTGCAGGGTGCTGAGGAACTGCTCCTTGGTGGTGGACATCGGAGCACCGTTCTCGAAGTAGAGAACCGTGTCGATCGTCTCGGCGAGTTCGCGTCCGAAGTTCTTCGACGCCTCGGGGGAGCCGATGATCCGCGCCCAGTGCTGGCGGGTGTGGTCGCGGTCCTCCAGCTGCGGGGCGACCGACCAGGCGGTCAACCGGTCGAGCGGCGAGCCGGTGCCGGCACCGGACTGGCCGCGCAGCTGCCCCTCCGGCGGGGTGTGCTCGCCGGTGTGGTGCGACAGGCTGGCGGCCGCGTCCTCCATGAGGGAGTCCAGGGCGTTGGACGCCCACTGCGAGGGGAAGAGCTTCTCGCGGATGGAGTTGACCAGGGGGACGAGCTTCTCGTCGGGGACGGCGGCCTGCCCGATGCGGGTCGACAGCGGCAGCCCGGCCGACGGCGACGCCAGCCCCTCACCGGTGGACAGGTCACGGCCCAGCGGGCGCGAGATCGCCCGGCCCAGCACCGTCGACCAGCTCAGGAGCTGCCGGTAGGCGGCGATCTGGCGGTTGTAGTTCTCCATCGCCGCGTTCACGTTCGTGCCGGTGATCTGCACGTTCGCCCGGAACAACCGCAGGTTCTCGAGGTAGCGTTCCACCCCGCGCCGGGCACGGGCGTAGGCCACCATGTGGATGACCATCAGCACGAAGGAGCCCAGCAGGAACCAGCCCAGCGCCCAGCGCCAGTCGAAGCCGGAGAAGAAGCTGAGCTGCCACTCCGACTTGTAGTGGATGGTCGTCGAGTAGGCGAGGAACAGGATCAGCAGGAACTCGAGCCCCAGGAGGGAGAAGGTGGTCCTCGTGTAGGCCGAGTTCCTTCCGGCGGTGTCTCGGTGGTCGAGGTCGTCCAGGTTCTGCTTGTGCCGGTCGTACCTCTCCAACTGGTCGTGGACGTTGTGGCGGGACTGGTCGATCAGCCCGGTCAGGCCTTCGCCGGTCTGCCAGGCGAAGCTGCGGGACGCGGTCTGCTTCCACGCGGCGAAGTCCGCCTGGAGCTGCCGGATCTCCGGCTCGCGGGTCTGCCCGGCGACGAAGGCGATGCCCTCCTCGTAGGCGGCGGCCTTGCGCGCGTCGAAGGGACGGATGGTGGCGTCCTCCTCGGAGATGCCGAGGCGCTGGCCGAGCAGCGGGTGGAAACCGTGGAAGGAGTCGTCGACGTCCGGGACGGCCTGCCAGCCCTGGCGGACGATGGCGCGGTTGCCCCAGGCGTCCTTCGGGGACTGCAGGTTGCCCTGCTGGCGTTCGGTGCCGTCCACCAGTGTCAGCGAGATGTCCTTGTAGGAGTCCCACATCTCGGAGAGCTGGGGGACCTCGCCGACGCGCACGCCGGACTGCAGCGCCTGGCGGCGGTACCAGGCGGCGGTGGCGGACATGTCGTCCAGCGACATCGACTGGGCGGGGGACGACGCCGAGTTCGAGACCACCCGGACCGGGGAGTCCTCACCGTAGAGGAAGGTCTGGGTCCGGTTCTCCGCGGCGCGCAGCGTGGCCTGCCCGGCCTTCTGCGCCCAGCTCTTCGGACTGCCCAGACCCATGCGGAAGTAGTCGCCGAGGAAGGAGAACAACGCCTTCCACCACTTCTTGCGCACGACCTGTCCGCTGTCCTCCGGCTGCATGGGGGTGGTCAGAGACGGGCCGTGCTCGGCGAGCAGGCGTTGGGCCATGGCCTCGGGCACGCCCTCGTCCTGTCCCAGGTAGCTGGCCTGACGTCCGTCCGGGGTGACCGGCTGCGGCAGCCGGTCGCGGACGTCGGACGCCTGGCGGCGCAGCTGGTCCTCGACCGTGGAGGCGTCGATGGTGCGGTGGTACGAGCGTGCCAGACGCACGCGGTACTCGCCGCCGGTGGAGATCGGCGCGCCGTTGTCCTCGGTCAGCGCGCAGCCGGTGGCGCTGGACCACAGGCCGGTCAGACCGCACAGCGTGGGTGCGGCGACACGGGCGATGTCCGTGGGGTCACCGGCCCTGAGCACCGGCTCCAGTGGGGTGTGCGGGGCCTCGGAGTCCTCCGGGGCGATGGCCACGGTGGTCGGCCACGACTGGTGGCTGGTGGGGCTCCAGTTGCCGCGCGGCACGCGGGGCAAAAGGACCCGCACGCGGCCCGGTGCCGTCGACAGGCGCGACTCGACCGCGTTGGTCCACCGGTCGACGGCACCCATGTCGAGTCCGGCGCTGGTGGTCGTGGTGTCCGTGGCGCTCTCCACGTCGAGTGCGAGGAAGAGGATGGTCCCGGAGATCGTGCGCAACGCCTGGTCGAGGGGCAGGATGCGTTGGCCGCTCCCGCTGACAACGCGTACGGAGGGCGTGGCCGCCGCCGAGTCCGGCAGCCGGGGGTCCACCCAGTAGAACGGCTTGACCATGCCGAGCGAAGACAGGTCGGTCAGGTTGCGGCGCACCTGGTCGGCCACGGTGCCGTGGCCGAAGAAGATGACGGTCGGTGTGGTGTCGGTGGCGCTCATCAGAACAGGTCACCCCCGAAACCGGTGAAGGTCGGGCCGGACGTCGGGGCGGGCTGGCCGGCCGGCGGGCCGCCGGGTAGACCACCGGGCATCCCGGCCGGCGCCGCGGGCGCCTCGGCGCGCTGCTTCGCCTCGTCGAGCCTGGTCCGCAGTTTCGCGGTCATCTCGACCACGTCCGGGGCGAGGTCGTGGAACAGCGGCATGTTCGAGGCGTAGGAACGCTCTCGCACCGTGGCCCACGGCTTCTCCTGGGTCTGCGCACCGGGCAGGCCGGAGCCCTGACCGGGGATGAAGGCGTCGGCGTTGGTGGCGTAGGACGTGAGGTAGCGGGTCACGATGCCGTGGCGCTCCTCGACGTCGGCGCCCTGCGGCGCCTGGTCGGGACGCTCGCCGGAACCCAGGAAGGTGCTCAGACGCTCCACGACCGGGTGGATGATGTTCGTGCCGTCCGGTGTGGGGCCCTCGGTGGCGTTGTCGTACAGGCCGCGCAGCAGCTGGTAGGGGCGCAGCGACCAGGCAGGCTGGCCCTTGTCGTTGCGGGTCTGGATGTTGGCGTAGGCCAGCAGGACCGACTCGATCACGGCCGGCATCCAGTCGATCTTGTGGCGCATCTCCTTCGGCGGGGTGAGCAGCGGGTGCGGGAAGGGCACCCACTCGGAGCGGGCGTCGTCGTACACGTGCGCACGTGCGGTCGGCAGGCCGTCGTCCTGGATGTAGATCCGGCCGGTCGCGGTGCCCACGATCCAGCCGGCGACCATCGCCTTGCGCTCGTCGTCGGACAGCGGGACGGAGCCGGCGATCGTGCGGCTGCGGCGGTCCTTCCAGAAACCGGCGTTGTTGCGTCCGGTGCCCCATTCCTTGGCCACATGCGGGAACAGCGAGCTGTAGACCACCGGCGAGTAGTTCGGGTACGAGCCGAAGACGTCGATGTGGCGGATCTTCGTGTCCGTCGACAGTGCCCCGGTCAGCACGCTCTCGGTGGAGGGGTCCAGGTTGGTGGTCTCGTTGAGCACGGAGACCAGCTGGTCGGTGGCGGAGTTCGCCTTCAGCGGGATCTCGGAGAAGGTGTAGCGGTAGCTCTCGTCGGTGCCGTGCACCTGGCTGACCATCGTGGAGTCCACGGCGGCCAGGGGGCGGGCCTGCGCCAGCGCGGTGCTGAAAGCCTCGCGCAGGCGGGCGATGCGGCGGGCGAAGGTGGCGTCGTTCGTGGCCTCGTCCTGCGTCATGTAGCTGCGCAGGTCGGTGCCGATGAACTTCGAGAAGTGGTAGTCGGGACGCTGGATCCACAGCCGGGACCGCTCGAGCAGCTGGGCGGGGCGGATCCGCGCGGTGAACGAACCGTGGCGCGACTCGCGCTCCTCGTGACCGGATGGGGAGGAGACCAGGTGGCGGCTGACCCAGCCGGCACGGTTGCCGCCGGGACGTGCCGCGGCGGAGAGGGTGTTGTTCGGCGCCTTCTCCGAACCGTTGGTCTCCCACGTGCCCAGAACGACCGACTGGGAGGCGAGCTGTGTGGCGGCGGCCGCGTCGAAGACGGACGGCTCGGCGACACGCACGTCCTGCAGGACGTGGGCCTCGAAGTCGGAGGGGAAGCTGTCGACGTCGCTGATGAGGATCTCGTTGGCGGAGCCACGGAAGCGGTCGTTGATCATCTCGTCGCGGTTGCGGGGCCAGGCGACCGGGTCGTTGGTGGCCACGTCGGCGAGGTTGACGTTGACCTTCTTCTGCTTGTCGGCGTACTCGAGGTCGGCGTGGGCGTCGGTGAGTTCGCGGGTCAGCCGGCTCAGCGCGTTGTTGAGGAAGTCCTCCAGGACCGGTGCGAGGTATGCGGCCACGCGGATGCCGAAGTACTCGGTGAACTGGCCACGGTACTGCGTGGCGATGTTGTCGAGGATCTGGCCGGAACCGGTGACGGCCCCGTTGCCGGTGAGCGGCTGCAGCAGCTGGTCGATCGGCGGGGTGACCACCGCGGGGCTCCTGCCCCGGGTGGCGGCCACGTAGTTCTCCATGGGGTTGATGAGGCGCTGGCGGATGTCGTCGGCGAGCTTGTCGAGCACCTTCTCCACGAAGGGCAGGCCCACCGAGGCGAGCTCCTCCTCGGCCATCTGGATCACCACGTCGCAGAACCGGTCGGCGAACTCGTGCACGGACGCGTACGCCGCGGTGTCCAGCTGATCGTGGACGCCCGCCGGCACGCCCGGGTCGGTGAGACGGCTGCGCACCAGCGAGCCCCATTCGGCGGCCTTCATGCCGTCGGACGCGGGCAGACGCTGGCGCAGCCACACCTTGGACTGCTCGGCTGCGGTCTCGGCGAACTGTCCGAAGAGGTGCCCGATCCAGCCGGCGATGAACTGCTGGTTGGG
This sequence comes from Corynebacterium sp. AOP36-E1-14, assembly GCF_052377495.1. Classification (NCBI taxonomy): domain Bacteria; kingdom Bacillati; phylum Actinomycetota; class Actinomycetes; order Mycobacteriales; family Corynebacteriaceae; genus Corynebacterium; species Corynebacterium sp. AOP36-E1-14. Next base: position 32,977 of record NZ_JBQSWV010000002.1, on the reverse strand, counting down.
CTGGGACTGCAGGACCGCCTTGTTGACCCAGACCCGGTCGAGGATTCGCGGGTAACGCTCGTTGAGCCGCTTCTGGAGCTGCTCCTCACCGGTGTCCGAGCTCAGCGGGTCCATGTGGCCGCGCAGGATCCGGTCGAAGGAGGTGCGGGCCAGGCGCTGGGCGGAGTACTCCGCGTAGCGGTCGCGGCCCATGCTGAGCTGGGCGTACCCCATGGAACCCCAGGGCATGGCGCTCCACGGCACGCGGTCGGCGTTGGCCCAGCCCAGGATGTTGCGGTCTGGCTGGTTGGCCGGCGGGTTGCCCAGGGAGTACTGCACGAAGCTGTCCGCGGACTTCTCCGAGGACATCAGTGCTGCCAGCGAGCGGCCGAGGCCACGGAAGATGGTGTTCGGGTCGCCGTCGCCGAAGCGGGCACCGGTGGCGCCCATGCGACCGCCGATGGGGAACAGGCGGGCGAAGGTGTTGCGCGAGGCGCCGGCCTCCACGCCGAGCGCCTTGAACAGGTCCACGTCCGCCTTGGTGGAGGACCCGGTCTGGGTGGCCACGGCCTCACCGAACATGGCCAGGGCGTTCGGCCAGGCGCCGACCATGGCGTCCGACGGGAGGTTCTCGAAGACCTCCGGGGTGTACATGAACACACCGGTGTGCTCCGGCTTGGCGTTCGGCAGGGTCGACAGGATCCGGCAGACGTCCAGGAACATCGAGGCACCGGCACCGCCGGCCATGGAGGAGACCACGAGGATCACCGGGGAGGCGTCCGCGGCACTGCTCTGGTGGCCGGTGATGCGGTGGTTCAGGTCGTTGAGTTCGGCGATGGTCGACGCCTCCTCGAGGACGTCCATCGCGGACTTGAGTTCCTCGCGCATCTTCGCGATCGACTGCAGGGTGAGCATGCGGCCGACCGCGCGGAACTGGCCGGCACCGTCGGAGACCGGGGTGGTGTTCGTCTCCGGTGCGCGCGGTGCCCAGGTGGCGATGTCGCCCAGGGCGCCGCGGCGGCCCAGGTACTGGGAGAGCCCCGAGTCGAAGGTGCGGTACTGCTGCTTGGAGCCGATGCCGACGTAGCGCCCACCGTTCTCGGGGACGTTGCCGAGCCCGCCCGGCCCCTTCTCCGGGTCGATCGGCACGTCGATGCTGACGAACTGCCATGCCTTCGGCAGCGAGGTCAGCGTGGGGTCGAACGACCGCAGGTGCGCCTTGAGCTGGTCGATCATGTACGCCTGGGTCTTGGCTCCGGAGCCACCGCAGCCGACGACGAGGAACTTCTTCACACTGTCTCCTTAGGGGTGATACTTGGGTCTTGCAGGGGTGTGCCGGGTGCGCTGGGGGTCAGCGGGGGCCGAACGGGCTGGATCCGGGGGATCCGAAGGGGTTGTCGCCGAAGTCGGGACCTGACTGGGTACCGGGCTGGGTGCCGGAGGGACCACCGTCGGACGGGGAGCCCCATCCGGTGGCCGGACCGCCGAAGGGGCTGGCCCCGGCGTCCGGTGAGAACGGTGCCGCGCCTGCGGCGCCGGCTGCGGGGTCGGAGGCGGCACCGCCGTCTCCACCTGCCCCGGCGCCCGAACCGGGTGCTGTCCCGGTCTCGGCCAGCGAGGTCGACAGACGGTTGAGCAGGTCCGGGGTGTCCGTGGTGATCTTGCCGACGAGCGCAGTCAACCGGTCGTCGGTGATTCGTTCGTCCACGGCGAGCACGACCTCGCCACGCGAGGGGTCACCCGGTGTGCCGATCACGAACCAGTGGTTGTGGACCGCCAGCGGCAGGCGCGCGGAGTCCTTGACCTGCAGGCCCTCGTCACTGATCGACGGGGTGGCGTCCACCACCGCGTACGGCGCCGACAACGGGTTCGCGCCGAGCTTCACCCTGACCTGCGTTCCGGCGAGGTTGACCTCGCGACCGGTGGAGGTCACCCGCGGGGTGCCGGAGACGATCTCGTCGAAGCCCACGGTGAAGGCGCCGCCGGTGTCCGGGCGCACGAGGCGTCCGTTGTCCACGCTCACCGGGATCCGCAGGGCGTGGATGCCGGGCGAGCCCGGGATGCGCCCGGTGAACCACTTCATCAGGTAGAGCACGCCCAGCGGGATGAGGATCGCCGCCAGCAGCGCGCCGATCAGCGTCGCGATGAACACGGCCGTGTTGACCGGGGCGGACATCGACCCGGTGAGCTCCACGTCGATCTCAGCGGTGGAGTCGCCCTCGGCGGAGACCAGGTTGACCGTGGGGGTCACCGAGACCCGGCCGTCGGCGAGGTCCTCGGTGCTCACGGTCACCGGCAGATCGGCGGTCTCACCCTCGGCGAGTTCCAGGGCGTTGTCGGCGCTGTTGTGTGGCGAGGACACCGACACCTGGTCCACGCCCTCGGGCAGCACGGTGGGACCGTCGCCGGCGGAGTAGGACGCGTCGGCGACCCACACCTTGCCGGGGCCGGTGACCGGCACGCTGACCTCGGTCTCCCGCGAGTCGATGGTCAGGTCGGCCGACCCCAGGGTCGGCATGTTGACCGGGGTGACCGTGACGGGGAAGCCAACGACGATCGGGCTCAGCGCCGTGCCGGGTGCCGAACCGGAGGCCTTGGTGGTGATGTTGGTCTGCACGACCACGTCACCCGCGGTGGGTTCGGTGATCGCGTCGAGGGGGAACTCGACGGCGTCGCCGTCGCTGACGGACGTCGGCTCACCGAGGTCGGTGCTGCGTCCGTTCCGGTCGATGAAGTGGGCGGTCATCGTGGCCTCGCCCTCGAGGTCCACGCCCGCGCCGTTGCGGTCGACGAGCGAGGCGGTGAGGACCTCGTCGGACTTCATGCCGCTGGGGATACCGTCGTCGAGCTCGTCGACCTTCACGGTCAGGCCCGGTTCGAGCACGACCTTGGCGTTGTAGCGGGCGGCGTCGGGGGCGTCGGCGCCGGAGGTGTCGTAACCGAAGGACCACTCGCCCTCCCAGCTCTCGCCGTCGGCGAGGGTCAGGTCGGCGTCGACCATGCCGTCGACGGCATCGGTGGTGGTCACGTTCACCTCGGCACCGCCGACGGTGTGCTCGCCCTCGGTGAGTTCGAGCTCGTCACCGTCCGGGGAGGTCAGCACCGGGGTGATGCCGTCGCCGATGGACGTGGTGGGCTGGGCGGAGAGCCGGACGGTGGTGATGGAGTTGTCCAGGGTGAACGGTTGCGGTTCGTTCATCGACAGGGTGGAGTCGATGCTGTTGGCGGTGGGGATGAAGTTGCGGAAGGACGCCAGCAGGCCGGCGGGGTCGGTGCCGGCGTCGAAGAACGCGCCGTTGGGTGCGGCACCGCCGCAGTCCTCCTCGGCCATCCGGGTGAGCAGTTCGCGCGGGTTGGCGGTGCTCTGCGGGATGAGGCCGACGCTGAAGAAGCGCACCCCGGAGTTGCGTAGGGAGGCCAGCGGGCTGCCGGGCCGGCAGACGTCCTCGGCGGCGGCCTCGCTGCTCTTCTCCTTGTCGGTGACGGCACCGTCGGTGAAGAAGAGGACGGACTGGCAGTCGCTGGGCTGTCCGTCCTCTCCGGTGGGGGCCGAGGCGAACTCGGTGAGCGCACCGTTGAGGGCGTCGCGGTAGGAGGTGTAGCCGTCCTCGTTGCGGTCGGTGAAGCCGTCGATGGGGTCGTCGAGCTCGTCGACGCCGTCGCGCACGTTCACCCATCCGCCGTAGTCGGAGGTGTCGTTGTGGTAGCCGTCGCCGAAGCCGGCGAGCTTCACGTTGATGTCGGCGTTCAGGTCGCCGGCGTGGATGCCGAGCTGGTTGACCAGGTCGCGGGTGGCGTCGACCCGTACGTTGCGGGGGTCGGTCGGCGGCTCTCCGTCGAAGCCCTTCAGTGACTCCGACTGGTCGATGATCAGCAGGATGTCGGCGGACTTCGTGGCGGCGATGCAGCTACCCAGGTCGGCGATGTTGTCCTGGCCGGTCTGCGACAGGCCGGTCTCCCCGCCGGGCTGGGCCGTCGCGGCGGGCAGGCCGAACATGGTGGCCGTGGACAGCAGTGCCGCGGCACCGACGGCGCTGACGGTGCTGACGGCACGGCGGGCCCGGGGGCGCAGGATGGTGTTGTCGGTCATTCGTCAGGCTCCCACGGTCTTGCTGATCCACAGTGCGATTTCGATGGCGGTGGCGATGACGCCCACGCAGGCCACACCGATGGCGACCTTGTACAGGACGGCCTGCGAGGAGGTCTCCACGTAGAAGTTCTCGGCGCGGCGGCGGGTGTCCTTCGCGGTGTGCACGCCGAGCAGGATGAAGGTCACGATGCCCGCCAGCGCCCAGCCGGCCAGGGCGAAGACCCGGAAGACGAAGTCGGTGGGTGACCCGGTCACCACGGCGATCACGGCGAAGACCACGCCGAGGACGGCCGTTGCCGTCGCCGTCGCGACGAAGGCCCAGGGGCCCGTGACGGGACCCGAGACCGGGCCGGAGGACGGACCGTCCGACGGGGTGGCAGCGGACGGCGCGCCGCCCGGCGTGAAACCGCCCGGGGACGACGCGAAGCCGGGGGAGGCTGACGGGGATCCGGACGGGGACCCGGGTGAAGACGACCCGGGAGAAGACCAGGTGGGGCCGTCGGAGGCAGGGCTACTGCCGAAGGGACTTGTCATGGTAAAGACCTACTTGGCGCTGAAGGACGACGGGGAGGAGCGTGGGCGGATGAGGACGGACTCGCGACGGGGACCGCCGGTCCGACGCCCACGGCTGAGCTTCAGATGTGCAGTCCCCTGGCGGGGGCTTGGAGAGGACCTCATGAGGCCAGGTATTTGCCTGGCCGGAAAATTAATACCCCGACCGTATCAGAACTATCTCATGGTTGATTCAGGTCTTGCGTGCCTGGGCGGATGCCGGCCGGGTGGGGCCGGAAGGGCACGGTGGGGAGGTGTGGTGAGGGAGGGTGGCGGAGCGGGGCTCTGGGGGCGCTGACGGTGAGGCGGCGAGCGGGGTGGTGCCCGGTCGGGTGTTCGGTGCTAGCTCAGCGGGATTCCGCGGGCGTCGCGGTCGTACTTCCCGCCGCCGATGAGGATCATGATGAACTCGATGAACGCCCAGATGCCGACGGCGAAGATGAACAGGAAACCGATGGCGAAGATGGCGGTGAGGTAGCCGAAGATGGTGAGGATCAGCTGGCACACGGCCTTGCCGGTGTAACCGAGGTAGAAGTTGTGGATGCCCAGGGCGCCCAGGAAGAACGCCAGCAGGGCGGCGGCGAGCTTCGACTTCTGGGGGCCGGTGTACATGGGGGCGCCGTAGCCGGCGTGCTGCGGCATGTTCCCCTGCGGGTAGTGCTGGGGAGCCTGCTGCTGGTACTGCTGCGGCTGCTGGTGGTTCTGCTGGTACTGCTGCGGCTGCGACGGGTACTGCGCCGCACCGTAGGAGCCGCCCTGCGGCGCCGGGTTTCCGGAGTTGCCGCTGTCCTGGGGGGTGCTGAAGGGGTTGGTCACTGAAGGCTCTCCTCGATCTACTGGCTACTCGACGTGGTGTCAGGGGCCACGTCGGCAAGTAGAGGATAACCTACCAGATAAGAAGCGTTTATTTAACCTCTTCTATTCAGGCTGCTCTTGGTAAGAGCGTGGACCGCCTCCCACCTGGCGGTCTGCCCTGGCGTTACCGCTAGTCCAACCGCCCCAGGTCGCGCAGCACGTTGCGCACGTGCTCGGCCGCCCCCGGCCCCTCGTACTCGCCGACGATCTCGTCCACCGGCCCGCAGGACCGGATCTGGCCGTGGTCGACCCACAGGGCGGAGTCGCACAGCTGCGCCAGGAACTCGTTGGAGTGCGAGGCGAACACCAGGATGCCGGACTTCTCCACCAGCGACTGCAGGCGGATCCGCGCCTTCTCCATGAAGGCGGCGTCCACCGCGCCGATGCCCTCGTCCAGCAGAAGGATCTCCGGCTCGATCGAGGTCACCACGCCCAGTGCCACGCGCACGCGCATGCCGGTGGAGTAGGTGCGCAACGGCATGGCCAGGTAGTCGCCGAGCTCGGTGAACTCGGCGATCTCGTCCATCTTCTTCTCCATGGACCTCCGGCTCTCGCCGAGGAAGAGGCCACGGATGATGATGTTCTCGAAGCCGCTGATCTCCGGGTCCATGCCCACACCCAGGTCGAAGACCGGTGCCACACGTCCCTTCACCGCGGCGGAACCGCGCGTGGGTTCGTAGATGCCCGACAGCAGGCGCAGCAGCGTGGACTTGCCGGCACCGTTGTGGCCGACCAGGCCGATGCGGTCGCCCTCCTCGAGGTGCAGGTTCACGTCACGCAGCGCCTCGACGACCACGGTGTTGTCGGAGTTTCGTCCGATCGCGCCGCCGGCCGCGCCGAGGAAGGCCTTCTTCAGGGAGCGGGACTTGGCGTCGAAGATGGGGAAGTCGACGCAGGCGTCGTAGGTGTCGATGGAAACCATGGTTGTTCTCCTTTAAACCCAGTAGCTCACGCGGGAGCGCCACTGGCGCATGAACACCATGGCGAACAGGGTGCCGAGTACGGTCAGTCCGATGACGATGAGCCAGGAGTGCATCTCGACCGGCTCGTCGATCATCGGTCCGCGGACCACGCTGAGGTAGTGGAAGAGGGGGTTGATCTCGGCGATCCGTGCGCGCTCGGCCACGGCACCGCCCTGCTCGAGCAGTGTCTTGGTCGTCCACACGATCGGGGTCATGTAGAACAGCAGCTGCACCAGCGACTCCAGCAGCGGGGCGACGTCGCGGTAGCGGGTGGCGATGATGCCGAAGAACATCGACACCCACACGCCGTTGGCGACCAGCAGCGCCAGGCCCGGCACGGCCAGCAGGACCTCCCAGCCCACGGGGATCTGGAAGACCACCAGCAGGATCACCCAGATGACGAGGTTGTGGCACAGGATCAGGAACTGCTTCCAGACCAGTCGGTAGACGTGCACGCTCAGCGCGCTGGGCAGCTGCTTGATCAGCCCCTCGTTGGCGATGAAGACCTGCGAGCCCTCGATGATGCACCCGGAGATGAATCCCCACATGATCAGGCCCACGGCGACGTGGGGGAGGAACTCCTTGAGGTCCATCTGGAAGAGCATCGAGTACAGCAGGCCGAGGGCCAGGGCCATCACGCCGGTTGCCAGGGTGATCCACAGCGGGCCCAGCAGGCTGCGCCGGTAGCGCTGCTTGATGTCCTGCCAACCCAGGGCGAGCCAGAGCTCACGCTGGCCGAACCCGCTCTTCAGGTCCTGCCACGCGGCACCGAACGTCTGGGAACGGGAGGTGGGTGCCTCGCCGTCCACAGGGGCGGCGACGAAGCGCTCGTACTGCGGTGCGGTGGCCACCGGCCGGGGGTTTTCTGAATCTGACACGTGGTTACGGTACTCCGGAACGGGCGGGTGTGCGGTAATCAACGCCGGTACCACTCATGTCCGTGGGTCGATGTAGTATCGGTGACGTTGACGGGACGGCGCGGTGGTTCACTGCGCCCAAGTAGCTTGACCTGCAGGAATATTCTCAGTCTGCCGGTGTGGCGAGATGCGGAAAGGGGCAGTCGGAAGTGTTCGACATCGCGAGGGTGCGAGGCCTCTACGAATCCCTGTCGGAGGGCTGGACCTACCTCAATGCAGGACGGCGCGCGCAGGTGCCCGAGAAAGTCAGTTCGGCCGTGTCACGGGCGTTCCGTGCGTCCCCGCTGCAGGGGCAGGACGGTGGCCCGCGTGGCGACCGGTACGTGTCGGCGGCCCGTGAGGCCGTCGCCGACCTGGTCGGTGCGTCCCCCGAGTGCGTGGTGCTGGGGCCCAGTCGGGCCACGTTGCTGAGCACCCTGGCCACGGCCGTGCCCGCGAAGCTGCGCATGGGCCGTGAGGTCGTGCTCAGCCGGGTGGACGAGCCGTCCAACATCACGCCCTGGAAGCTCGCCGCGGACCTCTACGGTGCCTCGGTGCGGTGGGCGGAGGCGGACCTGACCACCGGCGCGCTGCCTGCCTGGCAGTTCACCAGCCTCATCAGCCTGGACACCTCGATCGTCGCGGTGCCGGCGGCGAACGCCCACCTGGGCACCGTCACCGACGTGCGCGCGATCGCCGACATCATGCGGGCGAAGTCGCGGGCGTGGCTCGTCGTGGACGCGGGCGCCTACGCGCCCTACCGTCTGATCGACATGGACGCGTGGGACGCGGACGTCGTCGCCCTCGACCTTGCCCCGCTCGGCGGCCCGGAGGTCGGCGCCCTGGTGTTCCGCGACCCCTCACTGCTGGCGGAGCTGCACCTGGTGGAGCTGCGCCGCGGACGCCACGCCGCTCCGGACGCGCAGGAGCTCACCGCCCGCCGCGTCGCCGAGCTCGAGCGTGACGGCAACGCCCCCGGCATGTTCGGCGGCGTCCCCGCCGCCGTGGACCACCTCGCCGGGTTGGACGAGGAGGCCACCGGCCCGCGTCGCGAACGTCTGCGCACGTCCCTGCAGTCCGCCGAGGAATACCTCGGACGGCTCGCCGGATACCTCGTCGACGGACTGCGGGACCTGGAGAACGTGCACGTGGTGGGTGTGGACGGGGAGATCGACGTCGACACCGAGCACGACCACAACAGCTGGGGCTCGGTCCCGGACGACAGCGGCCGTCACTTCGGCCCGGTCGACCGCCTGCCGCGGGTGAGCTTCCTGGTCCAGGGCATCGAGGCGTCCACGGTGGGTGAGCGGCTGCTCAGCAACGGGGTCGTGGCGCAGACCGTCGGCCTGGAGGAGAGTGCCCTGTTCGACCAGATGGGTGTGGCTGAGATGGGCGGCGCGGTCTGCGTCGCCCTGGCCCCCCACAACACGCAGATGGACATGGACCACCTCGTCCGGGTGATCGGCGGGATCGTCTAGTCGGTGACCTCGAGGATCGCCTTGCCGGTGATCCTGCCGTCCAGCAACTGCTGGTGGGCGTGGGCGGCGTCCTGCACCGGGAAGACCCGGTCAACGTGGTGGCTGATCCGTCCGTCCTCCAGCATCGGCCACACGTTCTTCACCGTGTCCGCCACCACGCGTGCCTTGTCCTCGCGGTCACGGTAACGCAGGCCGGTGGCGGAGATGTTGCCGCGTTTGGCGAGCAGCTTGCCGATGTTGAGCTCGCCCTTCACACCGCCCTGCATGCCGATGATCACCAGGTGACCGTCCGGAGCCAGTGCGGAGATGTTGCCGTCCAGGTACTTCGCGCCGATGATGTCGAGGACCACGTCCGCACCGCCGAGTTCCTTGATGACCTTGACGAAGTCCTCCTCGCGGTAGTTGATCAGCACGTCCGCGCCGTAGCGACGGCACACGTCGAGCTTCTCGGAGCTGCCCGCGGTGACCGCGACCCGTACGCCCAGCGCGTGGGCCATCTGGATGGCGAAGATGCCGATACCGCCGCCACCGCCGTGGATGAGCAGGGTGTCGCCCTCGTGCAGGCGCGCGGTCATCATCAGGTTCGACCACACGGTGCAGGCCGCCTCGATCACGCTGGCGGTCTCGGCCAGGCCGAAGCCGTCCGGCACCGGCACGAGCTGGCCGACGGGGACCACCGTGTACTGCGCGTACCCGCCGCCGGAGAGCAGGGCGCCGACCTCGTCGCCCTCCCGGTAGGGGGTCCCGTCCGGACGCTCGCAGCCGTTCGGGTCGACGACGATGCCGGCGGCCTCCAGCCCCAGGATCTCCGACACCCCCTTCGGCGGCGGGTAGTTCCCCTTGGCCTGGAGCGTGTCGGCGCGGTTCAGGCCGGCGGCGGTGACCTGCACGAGCACCTCACCGTCCTGCGGGGTGGGGATGTGGGTCTCCTGCCAGTGCAGGGCCTGGGGATCGTCGGGGTCAGTCTGGATGATGGCCTTCATGTTCCCGTTCATGGCCGCCAGCCTAGTCATCCTGCGGCTACGAGGGGTGGACACCGACAGGAGGCCCGCGGTGGGTTAGAATCAGGGCGCGCCGGACGCACCAGGTGTGCGTGCGGCCAGGGAGACGTGGCAGAGCGGCCGAATGCACTGGTCTTGAAAACCAGCGACGAGCGATCGTCCAGGGGTTCAAATCCCCTCGTCTCCGCCAATGTGAGTGCGGTACCCGCGGGAGGGGCGCGCGACTTCATCCTGGGGCACGGCATGGAATGGCGTGGCCGGATGATCCGGGCGTGAGGATTTTGTTGTCCACGGCTAAGTACTCGTGTAGGTTCAGCGGCGTCCCTCACACGCCTGCCCCCCGGCGGACGGTGGTCACACATCGACCGGAAGTCACCGATGCCCCCTACGCAACAGTCGGCACCGCGTCCGTCCTCCTCGCAGAAGACGGGCCCCACACCCGGCCCCACGACGGGAGCGTCCTTCGGGATCGGCCTCGTCCTCATCGCCCTCGGGCTCCTCGCCGTCGCGCTCGTCCCGAAGCCAGAGATCTACGGCTCCGGCCTGCTGCTGACCATCGCCGCAGCTGCCGTGGCGGTCCTGCTCCTGCTCATCATGAAGATGAAGCTGCACCCGGTGATCGCGCTGGTGCTGGTGAGCCTCGGAACCGCCCTGGCCACCGGCATCACCATGACCGAGGTGCTCGACGTCCTGCTCGACGGCTTCGGCAGCACCCTCGGCGAGGTCGGGCTCCTGCTCGCCTTCGGCGTGATGTTCGCCCGGCTCTTCGAGACCAGCGGCGGGGCCGCGGCCCTGTCCTCGGCGATGATCGACCGCCTGGGGGAGAAGCGCGCCCCCTTCGCCCTGGGTGTCGCCTCGCTGATGTTCGGGTTCCCCATCTTCTTCGACGCCGCCTTCATGGTGATGCTGCCGATCCTGCTGGCCACCGCGCGCCGGCTCGGCGGCAGCGTCCTGATTTACGTGCTCCCCGCTGCCGCGGCGCTGTCCACCATGCACGTCCTGCTGCCGCCGCACCCCGGGGTCGTCGCGGCCACGGTGCTGCTCGGCGCGGACGTCGGCCTGGTGGTCCTCGTCGGCCTCGTCGTCGCGATCCCCTCCTGGTACATCTCCGGCTACCTCTACGGCATGTGGATCGGCAAGCGGATCGACCTGCCCGTCCCCGAGCTCGTGACCGGTGGTCCGCAGGTCGACGACGTCGAACCGCCGCGCGTCCGGGTCCTGGTCGGCCTGCTCGCCCTGCCCCTGGTGCTGATCTTCATGAACACGCTGGTCACCACGTTGGGACGCACGGGCACGATCGACCCGGACGCCACCTGGGCCGCGGGCCTGGTCCTGCTCGGCTCCACGCCGATCGCGCTGTTGATCACCGTGCTCGCCTCCTGCTGGGTCATCGGCGTCCGCAGGGGCAACGCCCCCGAGGTGATCGAGGACATGCTCGACAACGCCCTGAAGCCCATCGCGCCGGTCATGTTGATCACCGGTGCCGGCGGCATGTTCGGCGGCGTCCTGCTCGCCAGCGGCATCGGCGACGCGCTCTCCGGGACGCTGCAGGACACCGGCCTTCCGCTCGTCGCCGCTGTGTTCGTCGTCGCCGCCATCGTCCGCGTCGCGCTCGGCACGGCGACGGTCGCGATCACCACGGCCGCGGGGCTGCTGGGCGCCTCGGTGGCGGCGGCCGGACTGAGTCCGCTGCAGACCGCGGCGTTGACCATCGTGCTCGCAGGTGGGTCCTCCGTGCTGTCCCACGTCAACGACGCCAGCTTCTGGCTCATCGGCCGACTGCTGGGGATGAGCGTGCCGCAGACGTTCAAGACCTGGACGGTCATCAAGACCCTGATCGGCTGTGTCGCTGCCGCGCTCGGAACCGTGATCTACCTGATCGCGTAGACGGACGGAGGCCTCAGGCGACCACGTCCACCACGTCGCCGACCTGCAGGGAGTTGAAGAAGGCGACGGCGTCGTCGTGCAGCAGGTGGACGCAGCCGTGGGAGAGCACGCCCGGATCGCCCTCGTGGAACGCGATGCCGATGTCACCGGGGTACGTCGACCCGGCGGAGAAGAACACCGAGAACGGCATCGGCGCGTCGTAGGCGGTCGACCACCAGTTGGCGTCCTTGCGGGTGACCTGCGTGGTGCCGACCGGGGTCTCGAAGCCGGCGCGCCCGGTGCTCGCCGCGACCGGGCCGCGCGTGACCGTTCCCGCGCCGTCCTGCAGCCAGGCGGTCTGGTCGCCCAGGCTGATGCACGCCTTGGCCTCCACGGCACACGGGGCGTTCACGGGAGCCGGAGACGGGGACGGAGCTGGAGACGGTGCAGGTGCAGGCGCCGGCGCGGGAACCGGTGTCGAGCCGTCCGGCAGCAGGTCGGAGGCCCACGAGGGTAGCTGGGGGAGCGCAGGCATCTGGAGTGCCGGCGCGGCGTTCGCCGGGGCGGCGAAGCTTAGGGTCAGGGCAGCGGTGCCGGCGAACAACGACAGGACTCGACCGATTCTCTTCATCGGACGCACCTCCGGAGGATAGTTTGTACCTGAAACGTGTTCGGTCAACCTTACCTCCCCTGCGCGGTGCGGCGCAGCTACTCCAGCACGGTGACCTGCTCCACGACCGGCAGGTGCATCCGTCCGCCGCCGTGGCGCTCCACGGTCAGCTCCGCGCCAACCGCGGCGGAGACCAGCCGTGACCAGCGCACCTTGTCGCGGTGGACCTCCCGCCGGGAAACGTCGAAGATCCACAGCGAGCGGTCGACCAGCACGGTCGTCCCGGCGAACTCGTCGCCGGCGAGTCGCAGCAGGTACACGTGCCCGCCCAGCCGGTCGTGGGTGAGGCCGTCCAGGTCCGGGGCGTCGGTGGGGGAGGACACCGCCGGGCTCAGGACACTGATGCGGGTGACCAGGCCGAAGCGGTGCACGGTGCCCTCGGCGTCCAGCACGCTCAGCGGCTGGCCGGTCGCGCACCGCCGGACGCCGCCGTGGCGCCAGACCGTCGGCTGCGGCGCGTCGCGCGCGTCCTGCGCCGTGCCGTCCTGCGTACGGGAGGTCCTGGAGGTACTGGAGGTGCGGCCGGTACGGCCGGCGCGGCCCGGACGCACCGCCGCCCACCAGGGGTCGAGGGTGATGCGGTGGTGCGGGTCCTCGGTCTCCACGAGGTAGCGTCCCGGCGACTCGGCGGTGAGGTGGGACGGTCGCTCGGCGACCAGGGCGTCCAGCACATCGGTGACCTCCTCGTCGGAGGAGTTCCAGCCGATGCCGCGGGACTCCAGCACGCCGTAGAGCTGGGGGAGGGTGAGCTCGGGTTGGCGCTCCCATGCCTGCGAGAGGGTCTCCAGGACGCGGGGAATTCTCAGGGGGTCCTTCACCACTCCCATGGTAACGGCGCGACAGTGTACGCATGCGTCGGGTCCGGCGGCGCGTTTCAGACGCGTTGCGGCGCCCTCGGGACGTACACAACGAAGAAATGGCGATGTAACTGCGTTGTAACAATCATCCCGAACCGTGGGATATGCCTCAGCGCCAAGTGGGAATACGCTGCTGTATCGATATGCCGTCCCGCGGGAGATAGGATACAAAGACAACCACAGAACGAGACGGACACCGGCACGACGAAAAAATGTGTGCTGCATCACATTTCGCCGAGCGCACCAGCGGCTCTAAGCCAAGCCTAATTTTGTGTCGCCTGCGCAGGTCCGTATCAGTAGGGCAAACGCACCCGTACCGAGGAAAGGCCACCACCCCAGGCCACCGGCGAAACGCACTGCCCGACCCGACGACCGGAGGATGACCACCCCGTGAACAACCAGCTGAAGAACTACCCGGCGCCCCAGGGGCTCTACAACCCCGCCCACGAACACGACGCGTGTGGCGTCGCCTTCGTCGCCGACATGCACGGACGCGCCACCCACGACATCGTCGAGAAGGGCATCCAGGCGCTGGTCAACCTCGACCACCGCGGTGCCGCCGGAGCCGAGAAGAACACCGGCGACGGCGCGGGCATCCTCATGCAGGTCCCGGACCGCTTCTACCGCGAGGTGCTGGCCGAGCAGGGCATCGACCTGCCCGCACCCGGCGCCTACGCCACCGGCATCGCCTTCCTCCCGGCCGCCCGCATGGCCGCCCTCGACGCGATGCGCGCCGTGGAGTCCATCATCGCCGAGGAGGACCTCACCCTGCTCGCCTGGCGCGAGGTCCCCGTCGACGACTCCGCGCTGGGCGCGATGGCGCGCGACGCCGAGCCGATCTTCTACCAGCTGTTCATCTCCGGGCAGGACGCCGAAGGCAACGAGCTCTCCGGCATCGAGCTGGACCGCCGCGTGTGGTTCGTGCGCAAGCGTGCCGAGCGCGAGCTCGGCTCCAAGGGCCCCGGTGAGGGCCCGGGGTCCGACACCGTCTACTTCCCGTCGCTGTCCTCGCGCACCATCGTGTTCAAGGGCATGCTGACCACCCCGCAGCTGCGCGACTTCTACCCTGACCTGCAGGACGAGCGTGTCGAGTCGGCGCTGGCGGTCGTGCACTCCCGCTTCTCCACCAACACCTTCCCCTCCTGGCCGCTGGCGCACCCCTACCGGCTGCTCGCGCACAACGGTGAGATCAACACCGTGCGCGGCAACGAGAACTGGATGCGCGCCCGCGAGTCCCAGATCCGCTCGGAGGCCCTCGGCGACATCGAGCGCATCCTGCCGGTCTGCGACCCGTCCGGCTCGGACACCGGACGTTTCGACGAGGCCCTGGAGCTGCTCCACCTCGCCGGACGCTCACTGCCGCACGCGGTGATGATGATGGTCCCGCAGGCGTGGGAGCGTAACCCCGCCGTGGACCCGGACGTGCGCGCCTTCTACGAGTACCACTCCTCGCTGATGGAGGCGTGGGACGGCCCGGCGGCGCTGGTCTTCACCGACGGCACCGTCATCGGCTCCGTGCTCGACCGTAACGGACTGCGTCCCGGGCGCATCTGGGTCACCAAGGACGGCCTGGTCATCGGTGGTTCCGAGGCCGGTCTGCTGCCCGTTCCCCCGGAGGACATCGTGCAGCGCCGCCGCGTGGAGCCCGGCCGCATGTTCCTGGTCGACACCGCCGAGGGGCGCATCATCCCCGACGACGAGATCAAGACCCGCCTCGCCGACAAGCCCTACCGCCAGTGGGTCGACGACAACATCGTGCGCTTCGCCGACCTGCCCCCGGTCGAGTACGAGGCGATGAGCCACGAGCGCGTCGTCCTGCGCCAGCGGGTCTTCGGCATGACCGAGGAGGACGTCGACGTCCTGATCCAGCCGCTCGCCGTCACCGGCGGCGAGCAGCTCGGCTCCATGGGCACCGACACGCCCATCGCGGCGCTGTCGGACCGTCCCCGCATGCTCTTCGACTTCTTCGCGCAGCGTTTCGCGCAGGTCACGAACCCGCCGCTGGACTCCATCCGCGAGAAGATGGTTACCAGCATGTTCACCCAGCTGGGACGCCAGGTCGACGTCACCACCGAGGTGCCCGAGGCCGCGCACCGCATCCACCTGGAGACCCCGGTCCTGCTGAACTCCACCCTGGCCACCCTGCGCCAGGCCGGCGACCACGAGGGTTTCGGCGACTTCCGCTCCGCGGTGATCTCCGGGCTCTACCCGGTCGCCCACGGCGGCCGCGGCATGCGCCAGGCCATCGAGCGCATCCGCCGCGAGACCTCGCGGGCCATCGAGGACGGCG
Organism: Corynebacterium sp. AOP36-E1-14; assembly: GCF_052377495.1. NCBI lineage: Bacteria > Bacillati > Actinomycetota > Actinomycetes > Mycobacteriales > Corynebacteriaceae > Corynebacterium > Corynebacterium sp. AOP36-E1-14. The sequence goes on along the minus strand of NZ_JBQSWV010000002.1, from coordinate 17,481 downwards.
CGACGCTGATCATCCTCTCCGACCGTGAGTCCGACGAGCGCATGGCGCCCATCCCGTCCCTGCTGCTCACCAGCGCGGTGCACCAGCACCTCGTCGCCGAGCGCACCCGCACGCAGGCCTCGCTGATCGTCGAGTCCGGTGACGCCCGCGAGGTCCACCACCTGGCGATGCTGATCACCTTCGGCGCCGACGCGATCAACCCCTACCTCGCCTTCGAGACCATCGACGAGCTCGTCAAGCGCGGCCAGCTCGGCTCGCTGAGCACCGACGAGGGCTGCCGGAACTTCATCGAGGGTGCGACCGCCAGCGTGCAGAAGATCATGTCGAAGATGGGCATCGCCACCGTGGCGTCCTACCGCGGCGCCCAGCTCGCCGACGTCACCGGCCTGCACCAGAACCTGCTCGACGACTACTTCGAGGGCTGCAACAGCCCGATCTCCGGCATCGGCCTCGACGAGGTCGCCGCCGACGTCGCCGTGCGTCACCGGTTCGCCTTCCTGCCGCGTCCGGAGGAGGCCGCCCACCGCGAGCTCGAGATCGGCGGCGAGTACAAGTGGCGCCGCGAGGGCGAGTACCACCTGTTCAACCCGGAGACCGTGTTCAAGCTGCAGCACGCCACCCGTACCGGGGCGTACCGCATCTTCAAGGAGTACTCCGAGAAGGTCGACAACCAGGCCAAGCGCCTGGCCACGCTGCGCGGTCTGTTCGAGATGCACAGCGACCGCCCGTCCATCCCCGTCGACGAGGTCGAGCCGGTCTCCGCCATCGTCCAGCGCTTCTCCACGGGCGCGATGAGCTACGGCTCGATCTCCGCCGAGGCGCACGAGACCCTGGCCATCGCCATGAACCGGCTCAAGGGCATGTCGAACTCCGGTGAGGGCGGCGAGGACCCGGGACGCTTCGAACCCGAGGCTGACGGCACCTGGCGCCGCTCGGCGATCAAGCAGGTCGCGTCCGGCCGTTTCGGCGTGACCAGCCACTACCTGAACAACTGCACCGACATCCAGATCAAGATGGCGCAGGGCGCGAAGCCCGGCGAGGGCGGCCAGCTGCCCCCGCACAAGGTGTACCCCTGGATCGCCGAGGTGCGCGTCACGACCCCGGGCGTGGGCCTGATCTCCCCGCCGCCGCACCACGACATCTACTCCATCGAGGATCTCGCGCAGCTGATCCACGACCTGAAGAACGCCAACCCGGACGCCCGCATCCACGTCAAACTCGTCGCCGAGCAGGGCGTCGGCACCGTCGCCGCGGGTGTGTCGAAGGCACACGCGGACGTCGTCCTGATCTCCGGGCACGACGGCGGCACCGGTGCGTCCCCCCTGAACTCGCTGAAGCACGCCGGCGGCCCGTGGGAGCTCGGCCTGGCCGAGACCCAGCAGACCCTGCTGATGAACGGTCTGCGTGACCGCATCACCGTGCAGTGCGACGGCCAGATGAAGACCGGACGCGACGTCATTATCGCCGCCCTGCTCGGCGCTGAGGAGTTCGGTTTCGCCACCGCACCCCTGGTCGTCGAGGGTTGCATCATGATGCGCGTCTGCCACCTGGACACCTGCCCCGTCGGCGTGGCCACCCAGAACCCCGACCTGCGCAAGAAGTTCACCGGCCAGGCCGAGCACGTGGTCAACTTCTTCACCTTCATCGCCCAGGAGGTCCGCGAGTACCTCGCCGAGCTCGGCTTCCGCACCCTGGAGGAGGCCGTGGGCCACTCCGAGTGCCTGCGCTCCGGGAAGGTCGACCCCGGCCACAAGACCGCCGGGTCGCTGGACCTCTCGCCGATCTTCGCCCGCCCCGACAGCCCGTACATGCACCAGGACCTGTACAAGACCAAGCAGCAGGACCACAGCCTGGACGGCGCCCTGGACAACCGCATCCGCGAGGACGCCGAGGAGACCATCCGACGCGCCGCCGCCGGTGAGGGCACCACCATCGAGCTGGCGTACCCGATCACCAACGTCAACCGCTCCGTGGGCACGATGACCGGCTCGCTGATCAGCCGCGTCGCCGGACGCGAGGGGCTGCCCGAGAGCACCGTGAACCTCACGTTCACCGGCTCGGCCGGCAACTCCTTCGGCGCCTTCGTACCCCGTGGCATGACCCTGACCCTCGTCGGCGACGCCAACGACTACGTCGCCAAGGGGCTCTCCGGCGGCACCATCGCCATCCGTCCCAACGGCCGCGACGGCGCGGTCGGCGAGCACCAGATCATCGCCGGCAACGTCCTGGGCTTCGGCGGTGTCTCGGGTGAGATGTTCATCCGCGGCGCCGTCGGCGAGCGCTTCTGCGTCCGTAACTCCGGCGTCACCGCCGTGGTCGAGGGCATGGGCAACCACGGTTGCGAGTACATGACCGGCGGCCGGGTCATCAACCTCGGCCCCATCGGCGAGAACTTCGGCGCCGGCATGTCCGGCGGCATCGCCTACCTCATGGACGACGGTACCGGCGTGGAAGGCATGTCGAAGCACATCAACCCGGGTCTCGTCGACGTGGAGGCCGTCGCCGAGGACGAGCTCGACTGGCTCGTCGACACCATCGAGCGCCACCGGCGCCTCACCGGCTCCACCGTGGACGTGGACCCCCGGTCACTGATCAAGGTCATGCCGCGCGACTACCGCCGCGTCCTGCAGACCATCGAACAGGCCCGCGACGCAGGCCTGGACGCGGACGGCATCGCCGCCGCCATCATGGAGGGAGTCAAGTAATGGCTGATCCGCACGGTTTCATGAAGTTTCCCCGCGAGGAGGCGGCACACCGCCCCGTCCCGCTGCGCCTGATGGACTGGAAGGAGGTCTACGAACCCTTCGCCGACTCGAAGGTGCAGACCCAGGCCTCCCGCTGCATGGACTGCGGCATCCCCTTCTGCCACGACGGCTGCCCCCTGGGCAACATCATCCCCGAGTGGAATGACCTGGTCCGCCAGGGCCGGTGGAAGGAGGCGTACGACCGCCTGCACGCCACCAACAACTTCCCTGAGTTCACCGGTCGCATCTGCCCCGCCCCCTGCGAGGGCGCCTGCGTGCTCGGCATCGAGGGCATCGGGGCCGGTGCCGGCGTCGGTGACCCCGTCGCGATCAAGACCGTGGAACTTCAGATCGTGGAGCACGCCTTCGAGGAGGGCTGGGTGCGCCCGGTCAAGGCCAGCTTCTCCACCGGGCAGTCCGTCGCCGTCGTCGGCTCCGGGCCCGCCGGCCTGGCCGCCGCCCAGCAGCTCACCCGCGCCGGGCACGACGTGACCGTCTTCGAGCGTGACGACCGCATCGGCGGCCTGCTGCGCTACGGTGTCCCGGACTACAAGCTCGAGAACCGCTGGATCGACCGCCGTCTGGTCCAGATGGAGGCCGAGGGCACCACGTTCCGCACCGGTGTCTCGCCGTCCACCACCGACCTCGCCGGCTTCGACGCCGTGGTCATGGCCGTCGGTGCCACCGTCCCGCGCGACGTCTCCCTGCCCGGACGCAACCTCGACGGCGTCCACCAGGCCATGGAGTACCTCCCGATGGCCAACCGCGTGGTCGCCGGCGACATCGACACCCCCGAGATCGACGCCAATGGCAAGCACGTCGTGATCATTGGCGGCGGCGACACCGGCACCGACTGCTTCGGCACCGCGCTGCGCCAGGGCGCGGCCTCCGTCCGGCAGTTCGACTACCACCCCGCCCCGGACCCCTACCGCGCCGAGGACAACCCGTGGCCGGTGTGGCCGAAGATCTGGCGTGTGGCGTCCGCCCACGAGGAGGGCGAGTACCACATCAGCGGCGACGAGTCCGCCGACGAGATCGTCGCCCTCGGCCTCGCCGAGCGCGAGGTCGGCACCCCGCTGGGCAAGCGCGAGCACCGCATCAACACCGTGGAGCTCACCGGTGAGGACGGCCGGGTCACCAGCCTGCGCGCGGCCACCTGCGACCGCACCGCCGAGGGCACCGTCAACCTGCCCGGCACCGAGGTCGACATGGACGCCGACCTCGTCCTGCTCGCCGTCGGCTTCACCTCCGTGGACACCAGGGGCATCATCTCCGAGCTCGGCCTGCCCGTCGACGGCCGTGGACGCCTGAAGCGCGACGACAACTACCGCACCTGGTGGGCGGAGTCCTCCGCCGTGCGCGACACCGGGTTCGACGCACCGGTGTTCGCCACCGGTGACGCCGGACGCGGCGCCTCCCTGATCGTCTGGGCGATCTCCGAGGGACGCGCCTGCGCCGCCGCCGTGGACCGCGCGCTGATGGGCGAGAGCGCCCTGCCGCGCCCCGTCGCGCCGTCCGACATGCCGCTGAGCGTGTAGTCCGGACCCCGGGGGCGGGGCCGGTCCCGTCTTCGTCCCCGGGTAGATTTACTCCCCATGACCGGCGGCGCACTTCTCAGCATCCTCGTCGCGTGGCTGCTCGCCATCGCGTCGCCCGGGCCCGACCTCGTCCAGATCCTGCGCCTCGGTGCCGTCCGGCGCAACGGGGTGGCCTGCGCCCTCGGCATCATGAGCGGCAACACCCTGTGGATCCTCGCCAGCATGGTCGGCCTGTCCGCCCTGGTGGACGCCTTCCCGTGGGTGCTGACGGTCCTGTTCCTCGTCGGCGGCGGATTCCTGCTGTGGATGGGCCAGGGCGCTCTGCGCGGGGGTCTGGCCGAACGACGCTCCGCCGGGACCACCGTGACGGCCACCACCGCTGAGAAGGTCTCCACGGCCACCGCGTGGCGGCTCGGGCTGATGACGAACCTGGCCAACCCGAAGGCGCTGGTGTTCTTCGGCGCGGTCTTCGCCGGCTTCGTGCCGCCGGACACCGGGTGGGGAATGCGTCTGGTCGTTCTGCTGATGATGCTGGTCACGGGCGTGGCCTGGTTCGTCCTCGTCGCCGTGATGGTGTCGGTGCCTGCGCTGTCGCGACGCCTCCAGGCCGCCGGGCCGTGGATCGACATCGTCGCCGGCGCGGTCTTCCTCGTTCTCGGCGTGATCCTGGTCGGCGAAGGAGTCATGGAGACCGTGGCGCTGCTGCGCTGACCGTCCCCGGCGCTCCTGGCCGTCACATGCGGCCGGATCACCCTTCCAGGTAGCTGTTCTGCCCGAAACCCTGCCTGGGCGGGCGACAATTCAATCGGCGCGGGGCACAGGGCCACCGTCTCCGGTGCGCAGCGCCCCACCACGCAGGCGGAAACCACCATGAGCGCCGCCCGTGAGCGCCCTGAAACTCCCAGCGCACACCCCGTGCCCCGCAAGTTTGGTAACGATATTCCGGCTGGACTTCCCACGCACCGCGCGGAGTCGTAGGATGGTCGGCATGCCTGAGCGAGAAGAGCACAAGGTACCGGCGCAGGACGTCTCCGTCCGCGGTGACGACATCCGGCTCGGCCAGTTCATCAAACTGGCGAACCTGGTCGATTCCGGCGGCGCGGCCAAGGAGGTCATCGCCGCCGGTCGGGTGACGGTCAACGGCGAGGCCGACACCCGCCGCGGACGTCATCTGCGCACCGGTGACGAGGTGGCTGTCCTTGACGAGGACGCCACCCCGGTCGCCACCGCACGCGTCGTCACCCAGGGTGACGGTGTGGACGGTGACGGTGCCAGTGACGATGACGACTACTTCGACGAAGCAACTGCCGATGACGATTTCGACCCCGACAAGTGGAGGAACCTCTGATGCCCGCTCTCGTAGCGGAGCCAGGAATGCCGATCTGGATCGACCTGGCTACCACTGACCTGGAGAAGGCGAAGACCTTCTACACCGAGCTCCTGCACTGGGAGTTCGACACGCAGTGCGACGGCTACCTCGTCGCCAAGAAGAACGGCATGCCTGTCGCCGGCCTCGGTGAGGTCCCGGACGACAAGTCGTCGTTGTGGGGCATGCTGCTGTACGCCCCGGACATCGACACCGTGCACGATGAGGCGGTGAAGGCGGGCGCGACGAGCGTGCTGTCCCCGCGCAACGTGGGACGTCGCGGTCGCATGGCCGTGATCGTCGACCCGTCGGGTGCGACGGTGGGCCTCAAGCAGCCGTCCGGCGACGAGCCGTTCTTCGCCGCGGGCGAGCCCGGGACCCCGGTGTGGCACGAGCTGCTCGTCGGCGAGCAGTTCGACGCGACGATGAAGTTCTACCACGACCTCGCAGGATGGGACATCCGTCAGCACAGCGACACGGACAAGTTCCGCTACGCCACCGGCGAGTACAACGGTGCCCCGCTGTGCGGCATGTGGGACACCAGCGAGCTGGACGAGAACCCGTCGATGTGGACCCTCTACCTGGGCTGCGTGGACGTGGACGCGGCGGCGAAGAAGGTCAAGAAGCTGGGCGGCAAGCTGGTCCGTGCCCCGTGGAACTCCGAGCTGGGTCGTCTGTGCACCCTCGTCGACCCGACGGGTGCGCTGGTGAACCTCTGCGAGATCGCCGAGCCGACGCCGGAGAGCCTCGAGGACATCCACGAGCCCGACATCATGGCCCCTGGCGCGCCCCAGCCCTGACCCGGACTGGCGCGTACTGACGCACGACAACGCCCTGACCGGTGCTGGCGAAAGCACCGGTCAGGGCGTTGTCGTATGTTGTGTCTCTCCCCCGGGGTGGGGTTCTACAGCTGCGCGGCGAGCATGGGGGCGGTACCGACGGGGTCGATGCCGGCCTCGTCCAGCGCCTGCAGCGCACCGGCGGGGTCCGAGGCGAAGCGGGACGCGGTCTCGTGGTCGACGCCGAGGCGTTCGGCGGCGGCGACGGTCGCGGCCGGGTCCGCGGCGAGCTTGCCGGCGGTCTCGGCGTCCACGCCGGCACCTTCCAGCGCGGCGCGCAGCGCCTCCGGGTCGGCGTCGGACGCGACGGCGTCGGCAGCGGCGTCGGACGCATCGGCGGCCGGGGCGTCCTGCGCGGGTGCCGCCGGAGCTGACTTGACCTGGGCCAGGAGGGCGTCGGTGTCGACGGTGCCGTTGGCGATCTGGGCGGCGTAGTCCGTGGCGCCGAAGGCGGTGAGCAGGCGCAGGATGCTGTCGAGCGTGACGTCGCCGCCGCCGATGAGCTCGGCGAGGCGGGAGATGTCGGGGCCACCGTCGCCGAGGGGCTGGCCCTGCTCGTCGACGAGAGAGCCGACGAGGTCGCCGACCTGGTTGGCGATGTCGCCACCGTCGGCGCCGAGGCCGAGGGCGCCGAGCACGAGGGCGGCGATCGCGGCGACGGGCATGGTCTCGCCGGCGTCGCGCGCCTCGATGCCGGAGGACGCCAGGACCGAGCCCAGGCCCTCGCCGAGGCCGGAGTTCATCGCGGCCTCGAGGACGGCCTCCGGGCCGACGGCGCCGCCGACCAGGCCGAGAAGGTTGACCAGCAGGTCCGTGCTCAGCGGCTGGTCGAGGCCCGGCTCGCCGCCCGCGGCCTCCTGGTGCTCGGTGTCGTTGGCCTCCTCGGCCTGGCCGAGTGCCGCATCGGTGATCGGCTTGAGTGCGTCGACGATGTTGCCGGCGGCGCTGCCGTCCGAGGGGGCGCCGGTGAGGCCCTGGAGCTGCTCGTCGGTGCCGTAATAGGTGTTCATGTCGACGTTGGTGTAGATGCCGTCGACCTGGCCCTCGGAGGAGTACTGCCAGAAGGTGACCTCGTCCCAGCCGCCGGGGATCTCGTTCGGCAGGGTGGGGTTGTAGTAGGCGAGCCACAGCGGGTACTCGGAGAACTCCGTGGTGTTGCCCATGTCGTTGAGCCAGAAGTTCTGGTACGTGTAGATGATCGGTTCGCGGCCGGTCTGGACCTTGATCTCGTCGATCCAGTCGCGGACCCAGTTCTGCAGGTCCTCGGGGGCGAGTCCGCCGGACTCCTCGAGGTCGAGGGTCGGCGGCAGGGAGGGCTGGACGCCGGTGGCCAGGGTCGCGGCGTAGTGCTGAGCCTCGGCACGCGGGTCGGTCTCGCCGGGCTTGGCGTAGTGGTAGCTGCCCGGGGTCACGCCGGCGGCGGAGGCCTTGGCGGAGTCGGAGGTGAAGTAGGGGTTGACGTACCCGGTGCCTTCGCTGGCCTTGATGAAGGCGAAGCTCTGGCCGGACGCCGCGACGCTCTGCCAGTCGATGGCGGAGTCGCCGGGGTGCTGGTGGCTCGCGACGTCGACCCCGTCGAGCGCCCAGGTGGGCACGGGGAGGACGTCGGTGGCGACCAGTGCGGCGACCGCTGCGGCTGAGCCGAAGAGGGTCACTGCGGTGAGTCGGGCGGGGACGGTGGTGCGCGCCGATCGACGCCAGGGGAGAGACAACATGCGCCACACGATACACACGATTCACAACATTCACACTAGTAACACGCGCACCGCGTGTCGGATTTTCTGCTGCTCACCGCGCCGAGGTCGTTTTCTCAGGGGTGCCACAGAGCACGGGAAGAGTCGGGGAAGGCCCGGGAAAGGCGCTGGAAAGGGAGCGGGAGGAACGTCAAAGGTCCTCCCCGCGCCCGCCCGGGAGGTACCGGGGACGGGTGCGGGGAGGACCAGGGTTCGTGCTGGTGGAAGGTGGTGTTTCCTACAGGTTGGCGGCGAGCACGTTGGCGGCCCAGGCCGGGTCGATGCCGGCTGCGCGTGCCGCGCCGAGAGCCTGCTCGGGGTTGTTCGCCGCCCAGACGGCGGTCTGGCGCGGGATGCCGAGACGCTCGCCGGCGGCGATGGTGGCCTCCGGGTCGGCGAGCAGCTGACCCACCACGCCGGGATCCACACCGGCGGCCAGTGCGACGCCGGCGACGCGGCCCGGGTCGTTGATCGTGGCCTTCGAGTTGTCCTGGCCGCCGGTCGCACCGGTTCCGCCGGGAAGCGACGGGAGTTCAGGCAGGGACGGCAGTTCGGGCAGCGACGGGAGGGTGGACGCGGACGACGCCGGGGAGGCGGAGGACGCGGTGGCGGCCCCGGCGGTGGGGGCGGCGATCGCGGTGAGCGTCCCGGTGGTGAGGGCGAGCGCGGCAGCGGTCGCGGCGGCGCGGCGGAATCGGGGGCGGCGAGGGGCAGTGGTCGTGCTGGAGAGAATGGTCATGGCGCCGATGATAGTCATATCAGGAATGAACACAACTGTGCCGGTCTGCACGCCGGTACTACCGGGGCTGTGGCGGGCCGTTCCGGCCCTGCTGTGGGTACTGCTGTGGCGGGTACTGCCGGGGTGGGAACGGCGGCGCCTGCTGCGGGAATTGCTGCATCGGCTGTATCGGCGGCATCTGCTGGCCCTGCTGAGCAGCCACCGGCGGCAGGAACGGCCGCACCGGTGCGACGGGAATGCGCTGGTAGATGCTCGCCGCCGGGTACAGTCCCGCGTCTGCGAGCACCCGGGCCTCCTTCGTGGAGATCACCACCGCGGTGACGAGCAGTACCGCGCCGACGGTCCAGATGAACACCATGTTCACGATCTGGGCGGTCAGGGAGTCCAGCTGCAGATTCCATCCGGCGTGAACGAGGAAGCCCGCGGCGCCGCCGCCGAGCACCCAGCTCAGTCGTCGCGTCCAGGTCAGCCCGGCGGCGTAGACGGCCATGCCGATGCCGAATCCGACGAGCCCGGCGCAGATCCCGTGCAGCAGCGGCCCGGCGACCAGACGGAACAACCACATCTCCGAGACCCCGGCCAGGTCGGAGCTCGGGTGGTAGAAGCTCAGCATCATGGCGTAGCCGAAGTTCTCGAAGGCCTCGAAGCCGATGCCGATGAGCACCCCGGCGACGAGCCCGTGCCACGGCCGGTTCCACCAGGCGCGGCCCAGGTGCAGCAGCAGCCACACCCCGAGCCCCTTGGAGAGTTCCTCCGGGTAGGCGCCGCCGAGGGAGAGGGCCATCTCGTCGATGTTCCAGCTGTAGGACAGGTCGATCAGCCGCTCGCCGATGGCGAAGGCGGGCAGCATGGCGCCGGTCATGCCCCACAGCACGGCGGCCGCGGCGAGCAGCCAGGGCGTGCCCCGGTAGATGAGCAGGCGGGAGAACAGGAACCACATCACGGCCGTGAAGACCACGGTGTACAGGGCACACAGGGCGACCGGTCCGGGCCCGGGGAAGATCATCATGATCAGGGGGTTCAGCGCCGCCACCAGCAGACCGATGACGGTGAGGACCAGGAACGTCCACCCGAAGACGTCCCAGGTGGGACGGAGTTTCGGACGCTGCGTCGGTGGGAAGGAGTCGTGGTGGGCACGCGGGACGTCGATCACGCGCCAGCCCTGCCGCGTGGTGTCCCGGGCGCTGACCCCGGGGTCGTTGTTGCCGTTATGCTGCACGGACGCTCCCCAGGAGTTGCTCGGCGGCGGCCGCCACGACGTCTGCGTCGTCGCCGGTCACCGTGACGGTGTAGAGGACCCGTTCCGGGCCGTCCAGCAGGAAGGACGCCGCGGCGGTGTACAACCCCGACCCGGTACTGCCGTCGCTGCCGCTGCCGTCGCTGTCGCCGTACTGCACGGGGCGGGTGTCCGGCGAGGCGGGCTCGCGGAGGCCGTCCTCGAAATCATCGAAGAAGCCGTCGGGGTCGTTCAGCAGGGTAGGTTCCAGTTCGAGCACCGGGGTGGTCAGAACTTCGGTGGTGCGCGCGGCGAGCGTGGGGTGCAGCAGGTCGGCGGCGTCGGAGTCGTCCACGGTGGTGAACGTGGCGCCGGACATGTCGCCGTAGAAGATGGCGCGCATGGACCGCCGGGCGGCCTGCGTGGTGTCCCCGTCCTCGTCGCCGACCCCGTTCATCGACATGATGTCGAGGTCGACGTAGTTGCCGAACCGGTCGGCGCACTCGGCCTCCAGGGTGCCGGGCAACATCGCGTCACCGGTCGCGACGCACTGCGGGTCCAGGGCCGTGAGGTCGAGGGGGTCGTGGTCCCAGGACAGGAGGCTGTCGGCGGCGGCCTCGTTGAGTAGGTACGGTTCGGTGTCCGGTGACGGGTTCATCGGCACGGCGAACGGGACGACGAGCGCCACCAGCACCACGCCGACGAGGATGAACCAGCGCGCGGTGCGGTGCCCGCCGACGGCCGCGGGACGGAAGCGTCCGTCCGGATCGGCGTTCGGCGGGAGAGAAGGAGGCCCAGAAAAAGACCCGGAAACTGGGCCGGGTGCTGGACGCCCCCACCCGTCCGCCCCCGGGTCCGGGGTGATCGGTGCTACCGGCATTCTCAGGAGATTACCAGATCGTCACGCGCTGCTCCTCGGGCAGCCACATGCCGTTGTCGGCGTCCACGCCGAAGGCCTCGTAGAACTCCGCGACGTTGGAGGCGACCACGTTGCAGCGGAACTCTCCGGGGGAGTGCGGGTCGATGGCCACGTACTGCGCGGCCATCTGCGGGCGGATCGCGGTGCGCCACACGGTGGCCCACTGCAGGAAGAAGCGCTGCAGGACGCTGAACTCGCCGTCCAGCCCCTCGACCGGGGCGGTCGGTGCGGAGTCCACGGTCTCGCCGCGGTCGGCGAGCCACTTCTTCAGCGCGACCACGGCGATGCCGAGGCCGCCGAGGTCACCGATGTTCTCGCCCAGGGTGAAGGAACCGTTGACCTTGTGGTCGGTCTGGCCGCGCTGCGCCAGGCCGGTGGGCACCAGCCCGTCGTACTGGGTGACGAGCCGGTCGGTCAGTTCGGTGAAGGCGGCGCGGTCGTCCTCGGTCCACCAGGAGTTCAGGTTGCCCTCGCCGTCGTACTTGGAGCCCTGGTCGTCGAAGCCGTGGCCGATCTCGTGGCCGATGACCGCGCCGATGGCGCCGAAGTTGGCGGCCATGTCGGCGCTGTCGCGGTCGGCGTCGAAGAACGGCGGACGCAGGATCGCCGCGGGGAAGGTGATGTCGTTGCGCACCGGGTTGTAGAAGGCGTTGACGGTCTGCGGGGTGGTGAACCACAGGTCGCCGTCGCTGGGCTTGCCGAGCTTGGCGACCTCGAACTCGTGGTTGAAGTCGGAGGCGGCACGGTAGTTGGCCAGCAGGTTCTCGCCGCGTCCTGCGTGCTCGCCGAGCTCCAGGCCGGAGAAGTCGCGCCAGGTGTCCGGGTAGCCCACGCGGGCGCGGAAGGTGCCGAGCTTCTCCAGGGCACGTTCGCGGGTCTGCGGGGTCATCCAGGGCAGCTCGCTGATGCGGTCACGGTAGGCGGCGAGCAGGTAGTCCACGAGTTCGCCCATGAGCTCCTTGTACTCGGGCGGGAAGTGCTCGGCCACGAACTCCTGTCCGACCTCCTCGCCCACGGCGCCCTCGACCATCATCACGGCCCGCTTCCAGCGGTCGCGCTGTTCGGTGGAGCCGGAGAGCGTGCGCCCGTAGAAGTCGAAGTTGGCCTCGGAGAACTCGCGCGGTAGTTTTCCGGCACGCGCGGTGAGCACCCGCCAGTACGCCCACAGCTTCCATTCGTCGAGGTCACGGCCGTTGTCCGCGCCGGGTACCAGGGAGGCGACGTGCTCCAGGTAGGACGGTTGGCTCACGATCACCTCCGGCGCGACGTCGGTGGTGATACCGACGCCGTCGAGCCAGGCGGCGAAGGGGAAGCCGGACGGCAGGGCGTCCTGCGCGGTGGGGTTGTGCGTCTTCTCCGCGTCGCGGGATGCCACGGTGTCCCAGTGGCCCGCGGCCAGCGCGGTCTCGAAGGCCATCAGCGCGTCGGCGGCGGTGGACGCGTCGGCGTCGGCGAACCTGCCCGGCAGCGGCTGCCCGCCGGTGGCCTCGACCAGGCCCAGGAAGCGCTCGATGAACGCCCGGTACTCGGCACGGACCTCGGCGTGCTGCTCCTCGCGGTAGTAGGCCTCGTCCGGCAGGCCGAGACCGGTCTGCACCAGGTAGGCGACCTCCAGGCCGCTGCCGCCGGCGTCTTTCTCCGTCCAGAATCCGACGACGCCGCCGACGCCGTGCCGGTCGAGCTGCGCGAGCGCGGCGACGAGTCCGTCGGGGCCGTCCAGGTCCGGGGCGTCCCGCACCGGGTCGAGGTCCGGGGACAGGACGGACAGGCCGGCCTGCTCGATGCCGTGCTCACCGTCCTCGTCCATGTAGGAGCTGAACAACGCGCCGATGCGCGTGGACGGGTCCGCGCCCGCCACGATCGCCTTCACGTCCAGTTCGGCGCGGTCGCGCAGCTCGTGGAACTTGCCGTCGACGGCGCGGTCCGCCGGGATCTCGTGGGACGCCAGCCAGGCGCCGTTGACGTGACGGTAGAGGTCGTCCGCCGGCGCGGGGACGGTGCCGGTGGAACGCTCGGTGATGTTGTCGGGGATCTCAGTCATGGCCACCACTGTAGGCATCCGTCAGATCAGCTGCGGATGGAACGTCCACACCCCCGGGTCACGGTAGTGCGGAATCCCCGACCACCTGCGGTTCGCCCGTCTGGCGACGATCCTGGAGTCCACCCCGCCGGGACCGATGCAGAAGTCGGTGTAGCGCAGCACCAGCCACCCCCACTGCGCCGCCGCGGCGTGGGACTTGCCCGGGGTCAGCACGGCGAGGTCGGCGGCGAGCACGTCGTCGCCCTTCGCCCCGTCGTACATCCTGGTCGGGAATCGTCGCAGCTCCCCGTCGGTGGACGTCGGGGTGTGGGACGCCCGGACGTCCACCGCCGCCTGCAGCGGGGTGGCCACCGTGACGCCGTGACGCCGTGGCACCTGCGGTGACGTTCGGTGCCCTTCCTGTCGCGGGCGCGCAGCAGTAGACGGTCCCGCGTGCCGGCGCGTCCGGTGGACGGCACCAGGCCGCGCGCCGGCAAAGAGCATCGGGCGCTCGTCGTAGAGGAACAGGGCGGTCGGCCCGGTGTAGACCAGGTCCGGCACCAGGTGCGACAACGCCTGCAGCGCCGTCAGGTCGTCCGGCGGCGACGAGTTCCGCGGTCAGCCAGAACGGCCGTGAACACAGTGGTGTCGGCGGTGTCGGCGGCGTCGTTGATTCCCCCATGACCTATCCCCTCCGCCCGCCATCGTAGCCGCCCCCGACGGAACCCCGAAGGAATCCGGACGGCCCCCAGACGCACAACGACGGTTTCCGTCCGCCGCCGGGGTCGAAGTGCTCACTTCGTGCCCGGGGCCGGACGGAAACCGTCGTCAACGGTTCCTGCCGGTACCGCCTAGCTCAGGCGCATCGGCCCCGGCGACCAGAGACCCGAACGGTTCTCGGTCTCGATGTCGAGGTCCACCGCCTTGGGCTCCTCGCCGGTGCTCGAGGAGAACTGGGTGAGCTTGGTGACCACACCCCAGTCGCGCTGCCAGTCGTTGTCGAGGTAGGTCGACATCTCGGTGCCACGGGTACTCATCTGGACCAGGCCGCCGGCGCCGCCGCCGTAGTAGTCCATGACCGGTGCGTGGGCCTTCTTGGCGTCGTGCTCCGGGGAGATCTGGTACTCCGGCACCTCGGCGACTCCGGCGTAGTGGCTGAACGGGCGCTGCGCCGGGAACTGCAGCGGCACGGACCAGTCGAGCAGCGTCGGGGCGTCGCCGATGACGTCGTCCAGCGGGGCCAGGGTGGGCACGCGCGGCGGGGTGAAGGCCAGCCACTGGTCCGGCGTGACGTTCATGTCCGCGGCCTGGATGCGCACCACGTCCGCGTCCTCCGGGATCTGGTCCATCGGGAAGCGCAGGTTGCGCCACTGCGGTGCGGTGCCGATGTCCAACGGCTCCAGCTCGCCCATGACCTCGAAGTCGTCGGAGCTGCTCCCGTCGCCGCTGCTGCGGCCGTACTCCAGCTTGAGCTCCTGGCCGTACTGGCGCACACCGTTCATGTCCAGGTGGGAGATCTCGCCGGCGGCGGAGACGATCAGCAGCGGGGAGTCCTCGCTGCGCTCCGGCAGGGAGTACCAGGACGTGGTGGTCTCGGCCTGCAGCTGCAGCCCGTCGGTGTAGGAGCCGACGACCGGGACCTGGGTGCGGTCGATGTCGAAGGGCAGCTGGGCGTAGGAGTCGTTGGCGCCCTCCAGGGAGTTCAGCCCGCCGCCGGGGCCGGTGTCGGTGACGTCCTCGTCGTCCTCACTGGAGCCGAAGGCGTTGGTGTCCACGGCGGAGGTCTGCGGCGAGGAGCCGGACTCGGACCCGGAGCTCTCCTCGATGCGGTTGGGGATGTTGTTCTCCCCGAAGCCGCGGGAACCCTCGCTGGTGAGGGAGTCGGCAAAGTCGGTGCCGTCGGCGGTGTCGAGGAAGGAGTCGTTGGTGTCGGACTCCACGAGGGCGTCGCCGGCCAGGCCGCTGGTGTTGCCGGTCAGGGCCGTCAGGTTGCCCTTGCCGATGGAGTACGCCGGCCACTGGGAGATGAAGCCCTTGCCCAGCGAGGCGAGGTTGAACACCACGACCAGGATGGTGAGTACGGCGATCGGGGCGGCGGCGACACCGGCGAAGCGCTGCGCCTGGGCGGCCTCGCGGCGGTCGACCTCCTTGAGCTCGGCGTCGGTGGTGGCGTTGGCCTCGCGGATGTCGTTGAGGAAGCCGATGACCACGCCGACGAGCATGACCAGCACGGAGAGCACCATCATGCCGGTGGAGATCTCGAAACCGGCGATCTGGACGGGCTTGTCGTACCAGGGCACGCCGAAGCTGGCGATGTACCACCAGCCGTTGGTGCCGGCGAGGGTGAAGGCGAACAGCAGCAGGCAGGCGCCGAGGAAGACGATCCGGTTACGTGCCGAGCGCATCGCCATGCTGGACGCCGCGACGGCGGCGAGCGCCGCCAGGCCGGCGGCGATGCCGGCGTAGACACCGAAGTGGTGGGTCCACTTGGTGGGGGTGAAGGTCATGAAGAACATGGTGCCGACGATCACGAGGGTCAGACGCAGCGCCGGACCGTGGGCCGTGCCCGGGACGCGGCGGTTGCGCAGCATCGAGGCGACGACGACGGCCAGGCACAGCAGCATCATCAGGACGCAGAAGCGGCGGGGGAACGAGCCGTCCACCGTCTGCTTGAGCAGCTCGGTGTAGCGCTGCGGTTCCTCGTACCAGGACAACGACGGGCCGACGGGGCCGCGCACGCCGATGGACTCCATGACGGTGCTCAGCGTCTGGTCGCCGAACACGCAGATCAGCACGGCGGTGCCGGCGCCCAGGAACGGGGCGATCTGTGCGAGGACGGCCCAGGTGACGGACTTCTTCGAGCTGCCGCGTCCCGCGTTGAGCAGGGGCAGACGACGGATCACGATACGGATCAGCCCGGACAGGGCGACCAGGATCGAGGCGACGGCCATGAGGCCGGTCGGCCCGGCGGCCAGCGACAGGGTCGCGACGATGACGCCGATCGCGGCGGGCAGCAGGCGTCCGGTGGCGATGGCGCGCTCCATGCAGACCCAGGTCAGCAGGGCGCCGAGGGCGATGACGGGCTCGGGACGCAGACCGTTGTTGTAGGTCATGGCGAAGACGAGGAACATGCCGGCGGCGGTCCAGTGCGCCACCTTGCGCTGGGAGATCTTGGCACCCAGGCGGGGCAGCACCTCACGCGAGAGCAGCATCCAGGTCAGGAGGCTGGCGATCAGCACGGGCAGTCGCATCCACACCGAGACGGTGGAGACGTGCGTCATCAACGCCAGCAGGTCGTAGTAGGGGGCGCCGAAGGGAGACTCCGGCACACCGAACCACCGGTAGTAGTTCGCCATGTAGCCGGACTCCTGGCTGGCCCGGGCCATGGTCAGCAGGTAGCCGTCGTCGGCGGTGTTGGCGCCGATGAAGTACCAGACCACGAGCACGCCGCCTACCACGGCGTCGAGCCAGCGCGGGCGCCACCAGTTGGCGGGCAGGAACCGACGACGGGTACGGGTGCGTCCGTCGAGGATGTCCATGCGGTGCAGCGCCCAGAGGGAGACGACCATGAACAGGACGCCGAGGACCATCGCGGCGATCTTGATGCCGCTGGCGGTGGAGGTGTACCGCGAGTCGACGGTCACGTCCACCTGCAGGCCGGCGTCGATCGCGGCCTGGGCGTTCTCCGGGCTGTCGGTCATCTCGGTGAAGATGCCGGTCAGCATCGGGCGGATGTCGTCGCCGAAGCCGCCCTCCAGCGGGTTGCCGTCCTCGTCGGTGGCGTCCGGGATCCAGGCGCGCGTGCCCTCGTAGTCGGAGGTGATGCGCAGCTGCGCGTCGTCCGGCAGGCTCTCCAGCGTCTCGGTGTCGACCGACAGCGCCACGGAGTTGCGCACGACCACGTCCAGTCCGTCCGGCGTGGAGCGCACGAACATGCCGCGCAGCGTCGCCTCCTCGGCGTCCTCCGGCACGGTGGACAGCACGGTGGTCTGGTTGCCGTTGAGGTCGCGGACCTCGGCCAACGGCAGGGTGATGTCCAGGTTCTCCGGGTGGTAGGACATCAGCGGAGCCTCGACGCTGCGCAGGTCACCGCCCTGCGGCCAGGAGAAGCTGGACTGTTCCTGATTGACCGGCAGCAGGGGGGTCAGGCAGAACAGGACGAGGGCCGCGATGCCCGACAGGACGGCCAGCGCCTTGAGACGGTCCACCGTGACCGCTGTCGTCCGGGCAGGGTTGTCCCCGGTGTTCGTCTCGGGGGCCTGTTCAGACACCTCGTCGGGCGCCTCATGTTCGACTCGTGACATAGCAGCACATGTTACGGCAGGAGTCTGGTGTGGCCTAAGCCGTGGTCGGGCACGGCGCGTGCG